>JBFKFH010000070.1:0-14189 GCA_041618685.1 Rheinheimera sp. | reverse complement strand
CTTTATAATTACTTTTAGCGTTCAGGGTGAACGTTGCAGTTAGGAATTAAAATGAAATCAAAGATGTTAAATGCTGTTTTTGCCATTTATGTATTAATTTTTGCGGGACTCACTACTCAGGTACAAGCTGGTATCATTACTTACGCGGACGATGCCCCTCAATATAACAATTGTCTGCCATTTGGATGTGACTTTTTCTCATTCATGGGGTTTACATACGATAATATCGATGCGTTTAGTCTAAAGGCAGGCGATACAATTGGATTTGATCTAACAAATGGCGCCCAGTCTTTTACTGATCTAATACTCTATATTGGCGCCACAGAAGCTGGTAGCCATACAAGTTTAATCGGAAGCTTTGTAGAAGTCGGTAGAATTTATGGTATTACTGGTGATAATACATTTGGTAATTTTGAAACTAAATTTACCATGGTCAACTCATTCGACTTTGCTGGCGGAGGCCTTATTTTAGCGTTCGAAAAAGGTGCTGATCATGCACCTCTGGCTATGCAACAAGGTATGGCGCTGAGCAATGGGAACAGTACTTTCGTTGGGCGCTATTTTTCTAACTCCCTTGACAACATCGGCTCTCCTAGCTCGGAAGCAATTGCTCACTTTCAAATTGAGAATTCAATTCAGGCTGTCCCTGAACCTGCCTCCGTTGCAATGTTGGCTCTGGGCTTGATGGCTTTAGTTTCTCGCCGGTTTAAGAAGTTTATTTAAGCCGCTGAAATGTAACTATAAAATTGATTTATTAAAAAGGTCTGATATTCAGGCCTTTTTTGTTTATTTTCCGAGCTAAGCTTCGTCCTCACGCAAATACATTATGAATGTTGTAATCAGGTACTGTGCAGTTTGTGCAATAACGCGGCGAGTTTGTCTTCTGGCACGGCGGGCGACCAGTAGTAGCCCTGGCCTTCGTTACAGCCCAGCTCGGCAAGTAGTGCTGCCGTTTCAGCGTTTTCAATACCTTCAGCCACGGTGGTTAACCCCAGGCTGCTGGCCATTTGAATAATAGCGCGTACTAAGGGTTCATTGGCTTGCCACTGGGCGTGCGTGGAAATAAACGAGCGATCAATTTTCAACGTTGTGGCGTTAAAGCTGCGCAGGTAACTCAGGTTAGAATAACCGGTGCCAAAGTCATCGATGGCGAACGTTAGCCCCAGCGCACTTAACGTATCCAGTTGTTGCTGAATGTGGTCGGTGTCGCCAATGAGCAGTGACTCTGTCAGTTCCAGCTCTAGCGCATCGGCCGGTAAACCAGCTTTGGCTAGGGCCTGCTGCACCCGCTTTGGTAGTTTACCATCGTTAAATTGCACGACTGACAGGTTTACAGCAACGCGCAGCCTGGTGTGCCCCTGGGCACGTAGCCGAGCCAGGCATTGGCAAGCCTCTTCAATTACCCAGGCACCGATTTCATTGATTAAGCCGCTGCTTTCAGCCAGTGGGATAAAAGTATCGGGGCCTATCATGCTGCCATCGGCTTGCGGCCAGCGCAGCAGCGCTTCTACCGAGGTGACGTCACCGCTGTGTAATTGAATTTTAGGTTGCAGGTAAATGGCGAACTGACGCTGATGCAGCGCCTGGCGTAAACGCTGTAACAGCTGAAATTTGTCTTCATTCGCCTGGTCCAGACTGTCATCAAAAAAGTGAAACGTATTGCGGCCATCTTCTTTAGCACGATACATCGCGATATCTGCCTTACGGCATAGCTGTTTAAAGTCGCGGCCATCGTCTGGCGCGCAGGCGATGCCAACAGAAGCTGATACAGTTACCTGAGTTTGCAAAATGGTGAAAACCGCAGTGGTTTGTTCGATTAACTTTTGTGCTAAATCTGCCAGATGCTGTTTGTCGCCACAGGGCGCCAATACCAGAAACTCGTCGCCACCAAAACGGATAATATTGTGCTCAGGCGGTAGAGTGGCGTTCAGTCGTGTGGCCAGCTGTTTTAGCAGCTCGTCACCAGCGGCATGGCCCAGCGCATCATTTACCGGTTTGAAATTATCCAAATCAATAAACAGCAACGCGAGTTGTTTATTGTCACGCAAACAAAGAGGCAGCCGCTGATGAAACAATTGTTCGCCAAATAACCGGTTGGGTAAGTTAGTTAACGAGTCATGGTGCGCCAGGTGCTGAATTCTCAACCTGCTGGCCTGAACTTTGGCATTTTCCTGCTGCAGCGATAACATTAAACGGCGCATATCGCGTACCATTAAATACACGCTGTAACCGGTAATAAGGAAAATAACCAGCACAAACACCAGATGTGGCCAGCTCAGGATTGGAGTATGTGGTGTGATATGGCCATTAAGCGTAAGCCAGGTGAGCAGCACACACAGGGCCACGACAAAGCTTAATAATGAGGTAAACAGACCCACACTGCCCAGCAATGCTGCAAAAATCAGTAGTCCCGGGAAACCGAGCATGGCCAAATCGAGTAAGCCGGCACCGGTCAGGCTGAGCAGTGACAGCATTGCCGCCATAGACCAGAGTAAAATATATGCCGCGGTCAGCACATGCTGTTTAAGCGCAAATATCGCTGCTAACAATAAGGTTGCGGCGCCAACG
Source organism: Rheinheimera sp. (assembly GCA_041618685.1). Classification (GTDB taxonomy): domain Bacteria; phylum Pseudomonadota; class Gammaproteobacteria; order Enterobacterales; family Alteromonadaceae; genus Alishewanella. Next base: position 11,621 of record JBFKFH010000070.1, on the reverse strand, counting down.
GCAATAATAACCTGAGTCAGACCCTTGGCAAGCAGCAGGCTGATTAGCAGGCCTAATAACGTGATACCGCTTATTTGCAGCAGACGGTAGCTGCGAAACTGGCGAAAGTCAGTTATAGCATCTGGTTTTGGCGTTTTTTTGGCAAAAGTCTTCAGCATACAACTCGCGGCGTGCTTTTTTTGATCTAAGCGTTTTACTGTAGCGCTGAAATGAGGAAATTCCAAACGCTAGTCCAGATCAATGTCGTTTATCCGCTTAAATGCAGGTTATTTAATCATTTTGTTAGCGTTGCGCATTAATACTGTTGTCCGGGTAGCCATGAGCATTCTGAGGTTCAATATGAATACTCAACGTTACTCCCAGTGCCTGCAGGGCCAGCTCTGCATCGTCAGCCAATTGATGAGCCCGCTCAACACTCCAGTCAGCCGGTACCTGCATATCAACCTGTGCAAATTGCAAGGTTGCCGCGGCACGGGTTCGCAGGTTAACAAACTGGACTTTGTGGCTGGTAAAGCGGGTTAACGTTTGCTCTATTTGCGCAATCCGTTCATCAGGCAGCGCTTTATCCATCAGGCCGTTGACCGCCTTAAACAAAATCTGGCCGCCTTCGTGCAGTATATGCAGCGCTACTGCGATGGCGACTATCGGGTCGAGCCAGTTATATCCACTGGCTGCAGCCAGTGCAACGCCTACTACAACTCCTGCCGTGGTCCAGACATCTGTTATCAGGTGTTTGCCGTCGCCTTCCAGTGCGGGCGAGTCATATTGCTTTGCGCCGCGCAGTAGTAGTAGGGCAACGCCAAGATTGAGTAAGCTGGCCAGAACGGTAAGCACGGTACCGACGCCCAGGCTGCTTATCGGCTGTGGCTGAACTAAGCGGACAATGGCTGTGATGAAAATGGCCACAGCAGCCAGAAAAATCATGCCGCCTTCAAAGGCGGCAGATAAATACTCCGCTTTGCTGTGACCATAAGGGTGGCCATCGTCAGCCGGACGGCGCGCGATGCTAACCATCAGTAATGCAAAGCCGGCACCGGCTACGTTCACCACAGATTCCATCGCATCCGACAAAAAACCGACGGAGTCTGTGACATACCAGGCCAGCGTTTTCAGTGCCATCGTGGCAAAGGCGGCCAGTAACGATAGCGCGAGTAACTGACGTGGTTGCAGCTGCAACATAGTATTTATCCAAATTTCAGCGTGTTAGCGCAGTGTAGGGTAGCGGCATCGCAATGTCATGCTCTGCCTGGTGGCAATTATTGTGATAATTGCCGTGATATAACTGCCGTGGCAACTAACATGGCGGCAGACAGCCACAAGCAGGCTGTTAGCCCGGATTGCTGGTATACCCAGCCTGACAGTAAGGTGCCCGCAAGCCTGCCCATTGCGTTGGCCATATAATAGAAGCCGACATCCAGCGACACTGCATCCGCCTTGGCCATACTGACTATCATATAGCTGTGTAAGGATGAATTAATCGCAAATACTGCCCCAAACAGCAAAAGCCCGCTGATCAGCACAGCCGGCTGTGGCCAGTACTGCATTGCCAGTGCCAGTGCAGCCGGTATGACACATAACAACAGTGCCCAGCGGGTCAGCGTCATACTGTCAGCTGCCTCACCGCTGCGGCGCCTGGTTAGCAGTGGCGCGGCGCTTTGCACCAAGCCATAGCCAATTACCCAGAGTGCAAGAAAACTGCTGACCGCCCAATGGCTCCAGCCAAACTGATTGGCCAGCGTAAGCGGCAGTGCAATAACAAACCAGACATCTCGTGCAGCAAACAGCAGTAATCGTGCGGCTGATAACAGGTTAATGGCGCGGCTTTTTGCCAGCAGCGCAGTAAACTTAGGTTTGGCTTTACTTTTACCCAAATCAGCCCTGAGACGCCACAAGCTCAGTAACCAGATAGCGAGCAGTAGCAGGGCCATGCTGAGTATGGCGCCGCTGAACCCCACTAACGTTAGTAACAAGCCACCGAGGAAAAAGCCAATGCCTTTCAGCGCGTTTTTCGAGCCGGTAAGAATGGCTACCCACTTGAATAATGTGCTTTGCGCGTCATGTGCCACCAGCAGTTTAATGCTGCTTTTCGCACTTAGTTTGTTTAAATCTTTGGCGATACCCGACAAAGCCTGTGCTGCCATCACCCACGGCACGACTAAATACTCTGCCGGCAACAGCAGCATGGAAAGTGCGACGATTTGTAAAAACAGGCCGATGTTCATCGTGTTATTCAGGCCAATACGCGCACCCAGCCAGCCACCGGCTAAGTTGGTTACGACACCAAAAATTTCGTAAAACAAAAACAGCATCGCAATGGCCAGACCGCCATAGCCCAGGCTATAAAAGTGCAGCACGACCAGCATGCGCAGTGCGCCGTCGGTCAGGGTAAATGCCCAGTAGTTCGCGGTGATCAGCAGGTATTGCCGTAGCGCCGGGCTTATTGCACTTAGCATAGCTTTAACCCTGATCTTGTAAGCCAACCAGTTTAGCCAGTTCAACGGTGCGGTTGGCGTAGCCCCACTCATTGTCATACCAGGCATAAATTTTTACCTGAGTGCCATTCACTACCATGGTCGATAACGCATCTATAATGCTGGAGCGCGGATCGGTTTTAAAATCTATTGATACCAGTGGCCGGGTTTCGTAACCCAGTATCTGTTTTAACTCACCTTCAGCGGCCGCCTGCAGCAGCGCATTCACTTCTGCTGCGCTGGTCGCGCGTTCCACTTCAAAAACGCAATCTGTTAATGAGGCATTAGTAAGCGGCACTCGCACGGCATGACCATTTAAGCGGCCTTTAAGCTCGGGGAATATCTCTGTGATGGCGGTAGCGGAACCGGTGGTTGTCGGAATTAAGCTGCTACCACAGGCTCGGGCACGGCGTAAATCTTTGTGTGGTGTATCCAGAATACTTTGCGTATTAGTGAGGTTATGAATAGTGGTAATACTACCGTGTTTAATCGTCAGATGTTCGTGGATCACCTTGACCACCGGCGCCAGGCAGTTTGTTGTACAGCTGGCGGCGGTAACAATAGGGTGTCGCGCTTTGTCATACAGCTGATGGTTTACACCCATCACGACATTTAACACGCCAGCTTCTTTAACCGGCGCACTGACAACAACGCGTTTAACGCCCTGTGCCAGATAGCCGTTTAGCAGTGTGGTGCTTTTCATTTTACCCGACGCTTCAATGACCACATCACAGCCTGACCAGTCGGTATCAGCAATATTGCTGTTTTGGCTCAGCGCAATGCGCTTACCATTTATCAGCAGTGCAGCGCCATCAGCCTCAGCGCTGTGGTGCCAGATACCATGTACTGAGTCGAAATTGAGCAGATGTGCAAAGGTAGTGGCGTCTGCCGCCGGGTCATTTATCTGCACGAATTCAAACTCAGCCCAATCAAAGGCCGCGCGTAATGCGAGCCGGCCAATACGACCGAAACCGTTAATGCCAATTTTTATTGTCATAGACACTCCGAAATGCGAGAAGACGCTGCTAAGCAGTAACCGGTAATTGTCGGCAGTTTACATGACACTTTAATGACAGCGAAGTAGGCGAAGGACAATTTCGCCATTTAGCCACGGCAGGCAATGAAAAAGGCGTGCAGATTGCAGCGCCAGATAAAAAGCTTTACACTTGCCCGCGCAACCAAGGGGTGCAATTGCTGAGATGCCGAAAGGCGAACCCTTAGAACCTGATCCGGATTATACCGGCGGAGGGATGGTGCTAACTCCTCAAGCTGGTGTGATCTCTGTTTGTTTTATGGAGATTCATACAAAAAATGCGTTTTTTCCCATCGTTAGTCACTATTGCTGTGTGCAGCACTTTATCCGTTCAGGCGTCACAGAATGAAACGGCTGTAGAGCGTATCACCGTACAGGGTGATTTTCGCCAGCAGTCTGTTCAGCAGCTGGCTGGCAGTGTTGCCGTTGTTAGCGAGCAAGACGCGAAGCGTACGTCAGCGCAACACCTGGATGACTTACTGAACCAGTTTGCCAACGTCAACTTTACCGCCGGTGCGTCACGGGGTCGCTATCTTCAGGTACGTGGCATCGGTGAGCGCAGCGAATTTGTCGATACGATTAATCCGTCGGTTGGCATTTTAATTGACGGTATCGAATATTCCGGGCTGGGTATTACCGGTATCAGTGATCTGGCGCAGCTGGAAGTGTTCCGTGGCCCTGAAGCTACCCGTTTTGGTGCAAATGCGTTGGCGGGGATGGTTAATCTGACAACGAAGGGGCCAACAGCTGCACCGGAAGGTAAATTCAGCGCAACGCTGGCTGACTACGACAGCCATCAGCTGGCCGCACAATTTAGCAATAGCGTCAGTGAGCAGCTAGGTTACAGCCTGGCCCTTGAGCAACAAAAGTCTGACGGTTTTATTAAAAATACTTACTTAAATCGCGACGATACCAATAATATCGACGAATTTACCGGCCGGTTTAAATTGCGTTATCAGCCGTCAGCTACGCTGGCGCTGCAACTGGTAACTCATATTGTTGATCAGGATAACGGCTATGATGCGTTCTCTTTAGATCGTAACCGCAGCACCTTATCCGATCAGCCGGGGCAGGATCAGATCCGCAGCAAAGCCGTGGCGCTACAGGCGGACTATAGCGGTTTATCACTGGCCACGGTGCAGGCTCAGCTAAGCTGGCTAACGGCTGACAGCGACTACGGTTTTGACGAAGATTGGAGCTATGTTGGGCTTCATCCTGATGAATATTCCACGACAGACCGCTATTTGCGCACGCGCGATCAATTAACGCTGGACTACCGCTTTGTCTCTGTGCCAGCTGGCAAGCTGGGTAACAGTGACTGGGTAATCGGCCTGTATGCCGCCAGTAAAGAGTTTGCGCTGACCCGCCAGTTCTGGAACTGGGATTTATGGCAGGCCGATAGTTTTAGCAGCGGCCTAACCCGTACTAACGCTGCGGTATACGGCGAGCTAACCACGCCATTGCAGGACGGCTGGAGCCTGGTGTCTGGTTTGCGGCTTGAGCGTTACGATGATGAGTATAGTGATAGCAGCGGCAACAACATTGATAACCATGACACCATGTGGGGCGCGAAATTAAGCCTGAATTATCAGGTAAATCAGCAGGCATTAATTTATTTACTGGCGTCACGCGGTTATAAAGCCGGTGGGGTAAATGGTGATGCGTTGGCCAAGGCGGCTGATGGCAACTTAACTGAGCTAAATAGCAAAGCGAGTTTTAAGCCGGAAACCTTGTATAACGCTGAGTTCGGTGTGAAAGGCAGTGCGCTGGATAACAGCATAACGGCGAGGGTGGCTGCGTTTTATATGTGGCGTGACGATATGCAGGTAAAAGGCTGGCTGAATCCGGATAGTGGCCCGCAATTTGCCGGTTTTATTGATAACGCCGGCAGTGGCCGTAACTATGGCATTGAAATGGAAAATCGCCTGCAATTACACCCGCAACTGGCTATGTTTTTGTCAGCCAGCTGGCTGAAGACCAAACTGGGGGAGTATATCACGCTGGACGGGGATAACTTCACCGGTCGGGAGCAGGCGCAAGCGCCGCGTTTTCAGTACAGTGTTGCCGCAGATTGGTATATCACTGAGGCGTTAACGTTTAACCTTAGCCTGCAGGGCAAGGATGCATTTTTCTACTCTGATGGCCATGCGGCAAGGTCATCCCGTTATGAGTTACTGGGCGCGCGGTTAAGCTATCAGCTAAGCAACTGGGAGCTGGCGCTATGGAGCCGTAATGCGCTTGATCAAACGGTTGGCGTGCGCGGTTTCTACTTTGGTAATGACCCACGTGATGGTTACGAGCCACACGTATATGAACAGTTTGCTGAGCCACGTCGTGTTGGCGCGACAGTCAGTTATCAATTCTGAGGAGATCACAATGCAATTATCTGTTGAGATAAGTAAGTACCCGCTGGCCGATGATTATATCGGCCCAATCAAGGGCTTTATTGAGGAGTTGAATAAATACCCTGACGTAACCGTGCTTACCAACACCATGAGCACCCAGCTGTTTGGCGAGTATGATGCGGTGATGCAGGCGTTGCAGGCCTGCATGAAATGGTCGTTCGGGCGCTACGGTAAAGTGGTATTTGTCGCCAAGTTTATTCACGCTGATCTACGGCCATGAATCAGCTTATCGCCCAGGCCATTGCCCAGTGGCAACTGATGCATAGTATTGAGCTGGTCGCGACCTTGCTGGCGCTGGCGTATGTAATACTAGCGTTAAAGCAAAGCCTGTGGTGCTGGCCGGCTGCACTGCTGAGTACCCTGTTATTTACTCATGTCATGTGGCAGTCGGCACTGCTGTCGGATGCGTTGTTACAGCTGTACTATGCGGGGATGGCGTTGTACGGCTGGTGGCGCTGGCAGCAATTGCGTCAGCATACTCCCGGCGCGAAGGGGCCGGTATATGAATGGCGCTGGCAATGGCACGCGCTGTTAATTGGGGCGACTGCACTGGTTGGCTGGATATTAGGCATTTTTATGGCCAACTATACTCAGGCAGACTTTGCATATATCGATGCTCAGACCACCGCATTCAGTGTGCTGGCAACCTTATTGGTGGCGCGTAAACTGGTATCAAATTGGCTGTACTGGGTGGTAATAGATGCCGTATCAATTTATGTTTATGCGCAAAAACACCTGTATTTCCTCACCGGCTTGTTTATGCTGTATACGGTTATCGCTATTGCAGGGTACTTTATTTGGCGCAGTCATTATCAGCAGCAACCGGCAGTGAGATTGAGCATGTAACCAGGCTATGCCAGCGGCTGGAGTTTTTCGTTAACCAGCCGCCGCTGCAGGTGCGGGCGTTGTCACACGGTGAAAGTAATCAAAGTTATTATGTCAAAACAGCGCAGGCAGAATATGTGCTGCGCTGCTACCCGGCAGATTCTGCCGTGTGCCGCCAGCAAGAGCTGCGTTGTCAGCATGCTGCGGCGGCCAAAGCTCTGGCGCCAGCCCCGCTTTGCTTGAATAATCATTATCAGGTATTGCTTAGCGACTATATCCCCGGCGCACAAGTGTTTGATTATAAACAACACGGCGAAACATTATTATTAGCCAGTCTGGTGCAATTTCATCAGTTACCGGTGCAAACTCCGCAGTTAGATTGTGCAGTATATTTACATCAGCTACAGGCAGCGTTGCCTGCAACATGTAAAGCTGACCCTGTGCTATTGGGCGCTCTGCAGCACTGTGCAACACAATTTCAACAGCTGCCGGCTGATATTGTGCTATGTCATTTGGATTTACATGCAGGCAATTTGCTGCTGGCTAAGCACAAGTTGTGGTTGCTTGATTTTGAATATAGCCAACAAGCCGACAGCAGCCTGGATTTGGCGGCGGTGTGTCTGCATTTTGATTTGACCCTGGCCCAACAACAGGCGTTGCTGATGAACTACCGGCTACAGCGCCAGCTGGATACGGCGTTATTGTCTGAGCACAAGCTGCAACTTGCTAAAGTGTTATATTGTGGATTTTGCTGGTTGTGGTATCTGGCTATTCCGGGCTACCAGCAGCAGGCGAAGCGCTGGCAGCAGCGCTTGCAGCTGTTGCTGGCTTATAAACCGCCTAACCGCTCGGCCAGCGTTTTGTAGCGTTTTACATCATCTTCGTTGAACAGCGGTTTTCCACCGTCATCTTTTTCAGCCGGAACCAGTAAGTTTTCCCGCGCCAAACGTTCAACCCGAATGGTTTGAACACCCAAAAATTCAGCTACCTGCTCAACCGTCATTAACGCCATGTTGTTTTCCTTATACTTATACGTAATAAACTTAGCAGTAATAGCTTAAAATCAGCCATTTGTGAATAGCACAAATGCATCCTGACGCGATATAGCAGAATAAACATACTCCGTTACACTTTTTAACCCGTGCTGATTAGCCGGCGTGTAATCTGTATGTTAATTTCGACAGGTTTATGATCTGGAGAATAACAATGCGGAAAAATTCACTGGCTCTGTTATTGGGCCTGAGTTGTCTTAGCAGTACCTGGCTTAGTGCTGCCGAGCTGACGGCGCCAATTGCTGTGCAGCAACCCCATACCGTGACGTCGCCCCATGGCGACCGGCAGGATCCCTATTACTGGTTGCGCGATGATAGCCGAACCTCGCCTACCGTATTGGATTATCTGCATCGTGAAAAAGATTATTTTGCACAGTACGCAAAAAGCTATAGCGCGTTAACCGATAAACTGACCGCTGAAATTATTGGCCGTGTTAAACAGGACGACAGTTCTGTGCCCTACAACAAGGGCGATTACAGTTACTACAGCCGCTATGAAACTGGCAAAGAGTACCCCATTTTTGCGCGTAAATCGTTGAAAAATGGCACCGAGCAGGTAATGCTGGACGTGAATGTGCTGGCGCAGGGTAAAGACTTTTATCAGGTGGCAAACTGGTAGGTTAGCCCGGATCAAAACCTGCTGGCTTACATGGAAGACAGCAACGGCCGACGCCAATACACCTTAAAAGTGCGTGATTTACGCAGTGGCACAGACTTAACCGATAGCCTGACCGGGCTGTCGGGCAGTATTGCCTGGGCGGCAGACAATAAAACCTTATATGTTATTAAAAATGACCCGGTAACTTTACTGAGTACGAAAGTGATGCAGCATACTTTGGGCAACAAGCCTGCAGATGCACGCGTTGTGTACGAAGAACAGGACAACAGTTTTTACATGGGCGTTCGCAATACCACGGACGGTAAGTATGTAGTGATTGAATCAAGTAGTACCGTGTCAGACGAAGTTCGGGTGCAGGATGCAACGAAACCGCAATCTGCATTTAGCGTTATTGCGCCGCGCCAGCGCGATTTTCAATATGGTGTGGAGCACCATAATGGCCGTTGGATTATCCGTACCGACTGGAAAGCACCTAATTTCCGCTTAATGACGGTGGCCGCGGACAAGCTAGGCAGCCGCGATAATTGGCAACCGCTGATTGCTCACGATGAAAATGTATTTATTCAAAGCTTTACTGCTTTTGATAATTATCTGGCGATTAGTGAGCGCAGCGACGGCTTACGGCGCATTAAAGTAATGCCCTGGAGTTCACCGGAAAAAGCATCTTATGTTGCATCCGACGAAGCAGCCTATGTTACCGGTTTCGAAATGAACCCGGAGCAGAATACCGATTGGCTGCGTTACACCTACACCTCGTTGACTACCCCGGCCAGTGTCTACCGGCTGAATATGAAAACCGGCGAAAAGCAGCTGTTAAAACAAACCGAAGTGCTAGGTGGGTTTGATAAAAATAACTATGCCACCGAGCGGGTATGGGCAACAGCCGCTGACGGCGTCAAAGTGCCGGTATCCTTGCTGTACCGTAAAGCATTTAAGCGTGATGGCACTGCACCCTTGTATCAGTATGCATATGGTTCATACGGCAGCTCGTCCGATCCGGCTTTTCGTTCGACAGTATTTTCTTTGGTAGACCGTGGCTTTGTTTATGCGATTGCGCATATCCGGGGGGGCCAGGAAATGGGGCGTCACTGGTATGAAGACGGCAAATTACTGCACAAAAAGAATACCTTTACTGATTTTATCGCTGTAACCGACTATCTGGTAGCAAATAACTATGCCGCCAAAGATAAGGTATTTGCCATGGGCGGCAGTGCTGGTGGTCTGCTGATGGGAGCGGTGGCGAATATGGCACCGCAAAAATACCGGGCAATGGTGGCCCATGTCCCCTTTGTCGATGTGGTTACCACTATGCTGGATGAAACTATTCCGCTGACGACTAATGAGTTTGACGAATGGGGTAACCCGAAGCAAAAAGCCTATTATGATTACATGCTGTCGTACTCTCCGTACGATCAGGTAAGCAAGCAAGCCTATCCGGCAATGCTGGTGACCACCGGGCTGCATGACTCGCAGGTTCAGTATTTTGAGCCTGCCAAATGGGTGGCCAAATTGCGCGCTCATAAAACGGACACTAACCCATTGCTGTTTAAAGTGAATATGGAAGCTGGCCATGGCGGTAAGTCGGGTCGGTTCTCACGCCTGGCAGAATATGGTCAGGAATACGGTTTTATTCTGAATCTGTTGAATATCACCGAGTAAGACTGGATTGATTCGTGCTAAAAAGCCGGGCATTGCCCGGCTTTTTTTATGACGTAAATGCAGTGCCGTTTTAGGCCGCGAATATGCATCCTTGGCTACGGTTTTGTTAAACCCGATGGCGGCCTTCGCTAATCTCCTCAATCATTTTTTTGTTAAATGCCGGCAGGTCGTCGGGGCTGCGGCTGGTGACTAGGCCTTTATCAACAACCACCTCTTCATCTACCCAATCCGCCCCCGCGTTTTTAATATCGGTCTGCACACTGCTGTAAGATGTTACTTTACGGCCATTTAATACACCCGCTTCGGCCAGCAACCAAGGCGCATGACAAATAGCGGCAACGGGTTTGTTGGCATTATCACTGAAAAAGCCGCGAATGAAGTTGATGGCTTGTTTATCCTGGCGCAGCGTATCGGGGTTGATCAGGCCACCTGGCAGGACTAAACCGTCATAATCTGCCGCGGTTACTTGGGCGAGGGTTTTATCGACTTTAACTTCATCAGCCCAGTTCTTACCAGACCAGCCTTTAATGTTGCCATTTTGCAAAGAGATAATGTCAACTTCGGCACCCGCTGCAAGTAAAGCGTCGCGTGGCGATGTCAGTTCACTTTGCTCATAGCCGTGGGTGGCTAAAATAGCGACTTTTCTACCTGAAATATTGTTAACTGTAGTCATATTTAGTCTCCTTTATAGCGTTGGAATTGACAGCATGTGAGCGGGGCAGTTGTATTAATGCCCTGCAAAGTTTTTACCGCTCGGGTTGTAAAATTTACCTGGCGTAACAGCCAGGTAAATTGGGGTGAAATGCTCACGGCGGTTAAATGTCTTCTAACCGGTTTGCACCCTGCATCATTTGTTTTGCTTCATTTTTTTCCATATCGGCAACGTCGGACAGTAGCTGTTGCAGCTCGGACATTTGGCTTCGGTCATATAAATTCTGGTATAGCTGAATGATTTGCTGATGCTGATTTTCCACTTCAGCAATAATGTCGCTGGCCGACATGAAATTAAAAGCATCATTGCAGACAGCATCCACCATAAGTGGATGTTTATCGAGGTATTCGGTGCACCAGGTATTCAGTGCTTTATTGACGGCAAGCTGTTTAAACTGTTGAACCATCGAAGCAAGTTTCTGCTCTTTATCGGCCAGATAATCTAATAACATGGCCGGGCGGTTATCGGCATGATTACTGGCCGCGTGGTGGAAGCAATGCGATAACATTTGATGATATCCCGATGTCCAATCCAGCAGATCGCGGAACGACTCAACCCGCATAATTCCTCCTTACTGTGCTCAGTTGTAAACTAACCCTGTCACGGGTGTAGCTTTAGTTATGCAAAGATAACGCCGCTTTGTAAGGCAAAAAAAACGCCCCGATATTAGCGGGGCGTTTGCGCGAAGGTGTTTAGCTGAACGTTATATCAGTACTTGGCTGCAACACCGGCTGCAGGCAGGGCGCCGAGGATAAATTCACGTAAATCGTCGTTAGACTTCTTTAAATCTTCACGGCGCAGGTACATCATATGGCCGCTACGGTAGCCTTTAAAACTTAAGCGGT
>JBFKFH010000069.1:0-14401 GCA_041618685.1 Rheinheimera sp. | reverse complement strand
GCTTTGTCAGCGTGCAGTTGCTCTAAAGCTGTCTTACAATCAGACAGAGTTTGTTGATCAAACTTATTCACTGAGCCCTTCGCATTAAAAGCAAAACGGGCGATACCAGGTTTTAGGTAAGCAACACTGATGTTGTCACTCTGGTAAATCATAACGGTGCTCCTTGGTCGCGTATGTTAGGGTTGTTCGCAACTGGTACGATGAGGTTGTCGCAGTCAGTGTGTCGCGGTTTCGCAAAAAATTCAACCGTTATTTAAACGCGTGTTTGAATTGACTGCGGTGATCAGCAGTAACTATAGGTGCTATTTCTTCCAGATTAGAATTTTTGTCGGGGTTATCGTGGTAAAACGTATTGTGTTTATACTGACTAACCTGCTTATGGCGCCGTTGTCCTCGGCGTCAGTGTCTGCAGAGGCAGCGTTACGAGATGAGTTTTTACAGGCAGAGCGTCAAATTGGCAGTTTAAAATTTGAGCAGGCACAACATGTGCTGAAAAAGTTTTCGGCTTACCCGCTGCAACCCTACCTTGAACAGCGTCGTTTGCAGCAATTTCTCACCGCAGATGAGCGTATTGCCGAGTTTTTACAGCAATACAAAGACACCCCGCTGGACTGGCCATTGCGCAAGAGCTGGTTGCTCGACTTAGCCAGACGGCAAAAAGGCGCCTTGTACCTGGCGAATTATTCCGGTTCGACAGATGCTGAATTGGAGTGTCTGGCACTGCGTTTTAAACTGGCGGCTAAAGATGCTGACAGCAACGCGCTGTGGCCTGAAGTCAGCCGGATGTGGGTGGTGGGTAAGTCGCAGCCTAAAGCCTGTGACCCGTTATTTATCGCCTGGCGCAAAGCTGGCCAGCAAACGGCTGAGCGGGTTTGGCGGCGGGTCAGTCTGGCTGCAGAGGGTGGCGATGCCAGCCTGATCCCGTATCTGAAAACCCAATTGCCGGCTTCGCAACAATATTTGGCTGATATGTATCAGCAAACCCGGCGCAATCCTGCGGTCATTGCAAACAACAACTTTTTTAGCCTGAAAACAGCTCAAGAGCGCGATATCGCCGCCTACGGCATGAAGCGGCTTATTTGGCGTCATCCGGATCTGGCACTTAAAGTATGGTCAAAATTTGTTAACGATCCCTATTTCAGTGCAGCACAGCGACTGGACGTGCAACGGCAGTTTGCTATTGCATTAGCCAGTAAGGGAGATAACCGGGCGTCAGCATGGTTTAACGATCTACCCCCTGAGCTTATCGACAATACCCTGGCACACTGGCAGGTTAGCCATGCCCTGGCGCAGTTAGACTGGCCAGCCGTGCAGCGGGTAATTGAAGCACTGCCAGCAGAGATAGCACAAGACAGTAGCTGGCAATATTGGTTGGCAAGAGCTTACGAACAACAAGGCCGGGCGGATAAAGCCAAGCCGCTGTTTGACGCCCTGGCATTGCAGCGGAATTTTTACGGGTTTATGGCAGCAGCGAAGTTGGGCTTACCGCCGAGTCTGGCGCATACGCCTGTAACGGTATCAGAGCAGGAACTGGCCGGTTTGCAACAGCACCCGGCGGTAAAACGTGCACAGGAATGGCTAGCGCTGGGCCGGTTAACCGAAGCCCGCCGTGAATGGAACTACCTGCAAAAGGCCTCTGACGAACAGCAGAAACTGGTATCTGCCAAGCTGGCGCATCAGCTGCAATGGTATGAACGGGCCATATTTTCGTTGGCAGATGTGGGTTACTGGGACGATGTTGAGCTGCGATTCCCGCTGGCGTTTCAGGCCGAAATCAGCCAGTCCGCTGCGAAAGCTGAAATCGAATCTGGCTGGGCGATGGCAATTGCCCGGCGCGAAAGCTCCTTTATGGCAGATGCCGCCTCACCGGTCGGCGCCAGGGGGTTAATGCAGTTAATGCCGGCAACGGCGCAGCAAATTGCAAAAAAACCGGTACAACTGGCACAGCTTTACAATCCGGTAGTGAATATTGATTATGGCACTGACTACCTGAATTACCTGATGAAGCGCAATGATGGCAATTTGTTAATGGCAACGGCGGCATATAACGCCGGCTACAGCAGGGTAAAACAGTGGATCCCGACAGACTATGCCGTGCCGGCAGATGTCTGGGTAGAAACTATTCCATATCGGGAAACGCGTGATTATGTTAAGGCCGTTATGGCGTATTACCAGATCTATAATATCCGCCTCAATACACCGACTGATGTATTTAAACCCCTGACTACAATGCAGATTGGGGTGGTGGTGGAATAATGTTATGATGCCCCGCATATTTTTCAGCCAACAGGTCAGACACTTATGACAGCTTCTTATCAAAGCCTGTATCAGGCGCATATTGCCGAACTACAACTGCGCACCCGCCGTTTGCTGGAGCGGGAAAATCTGGATGCCCTGGTGATCCACTCCGGTCAGGCGCAACGCAAGTTTCTTGACGACATGGACTACCCGTTCAAAGCCAATCCGTTGTTTAAGGCCTGGCTGCCGGTAGTAGATAACCCGCACTGCTGGCTGTTGGTAGACGGCGTCAATAAACCAAAGCTTATTTTTTACCGACCAAAGGATTTCTGGCACAAAGTGCCGGATGAGCCGCATGAATTCTGGGCAGAGCATTTTGATATCCAGCTGCTGGACAAAGCCAATAAAGTAGAGACACTGTTACCGTATGATAAGGCACGGCTGGCCTATCTTGGTGAGTATTTGGAAGTCGCCCGCGCGTTAGGCTTTAGCGAAATTAACCCGGAACCGGTATTAAACTTTATTCACTTTTATCGCGCCTACAAAACCCCGTATGAGCTGGCCTGTCTACGCATTGCTAACCAGATGGCTGTCGCGGGACACAAGGCAGCCAAGGCGGCTTTTTACGCCGGCGGCAGTGAGTTTGATATTCAGCTGGCCTATTTAGCGGCAGTGCGCCAGACCGAAAATGAGGTGCCGTACGGTAACATTGTTGCGCTAAATGAAAACTGCGCGATTTTGCATTACACCGCGCTAGAGCGCAAAGTGCCGAAGCAACATCATTCATTCTTGATTGATGCCGGCGCCGAGTTTCATGGCTATGCGGCCGACATTACCCGTACCTATAGTTTTAATCAAAGCGATGAGTTTGCCGCTTTAATCAGTGCCGTTAATTCAGCTGAGCTACAGTTGGTAGACGGCTTAAAACCGGGCTTGAAGTACGGCGATTTGCATGTGCAGTGCCATCACAAGATTGCCCAGATACTACGTGATTTTGATTTTGTTAAGCTGTCAGCTGAAGCGATAGTTGAAAGTCAGATCAGCCGTACATTCTTTCCGCATGGTTTGGGGCATCACTTGGGGCTGCAGGTGCATGATGTGGGTGGTTTTATGGCCGACGAGCGCGGCACCCACGTTGCACCGCCGGAAGGACATCCGTATTTGCGCTGTACCCGCACTATTGAAGCTAATATGGTGTTCACGATTGAACCGGGTTTGTATTTTATCGACAGCTTGCTGGCTGATCTTGCTGCCACTGAGTTTGATAAGTACATTAACTGGGACAAAATAGATGCTTTCCGCCGGTTTGGTGGTATACGCATTGAGGATGATGTGATTGTGCATCAGGACCGCAATGAAAATATGACCCGTGATCTGCAACTGGCTTAAGCCGTAAGGACGCCAATAAGGTATGCAATACCGTTCGATAATCCGGATCCTCGGCCTGCTGATCGTCATTTTCAGTATCAGCATGGTGCCGCCGGCGTTTGTTGCTTACTGGTACAAAGATGGTGCCGGTGTACCCTTTATACTGTCTTTTGTGTTGTGTGTTTTTATTGGCTCTTTGATCTGGTATCCGCACCGCCAGCACCGGGCTGAACTAAAAGTACGCGATGGCTTTTTGATTGTTGTGTTGTTCTGGATTGTGCTGGGCGCAGTAGGCGCTATTCCGTTTATGCTAGCCAGTAATCCCCATCTGAATTTAGCCAGCGCTATGTTCGAAGCCTTTTCCGGCCTTACGACGACGGGTGCTACTGTACTGACCGGTATTGAGCATTTACCCAAAGCGATTCTGTATTATCGTCAGCAGCTACAGTGGCTCGGCGGCATGGGGATTATCGTATTGGCCGTTGCCATATTGCCAATGCTGGGGGTAGGGGGCATGCAGTTGTATCGTGCCGAAACGCCCGGGCCGGTAAAAGACAACAAAATGACCCCACGAATTGCGGACACCGCTAAACACCTGTGGTTTATCTATCTGGCGCTTACTATTGCCTGTACGCTGGCATTTTTTCTGGCTGGTATGAGTTGGTTCGACGCCATTTGCCATGCTTTTTCTACAGTTGCTATTGGTGGTTTCTCTACTTACGATGCCAGTATCGGTTACTTTCAAAGCCCGCTGATTAACGGCATTTGCGTGTTGTTTCTCTTACTAAGTGCGGTGAACTTTCCGCTGCATTTTGCCGCAGTGCGCGGAAAAAGTGTCAGCATGTATTTTCGCGATCCGGAGTTTAAAGCATTTTTAGCTATTCAGGCCGCGCTGGTATTTATTTGTTTTGCGGTGCTATTGCACACCAATGTCTACAGTGACAGCGCACAAGCGCTCAACCACGCTGCATTTCAGGCGGTGTCTGTTTCGACTACGGCAGGCTTTGCGACAGAAGGCTTCGCGGGCTGGCCATTGTTTTTGCCAATACTACTGATTTTTTCCAGCTTTATTGGCGGCTGTGCCGGTTCGACCGGCGGCGGGTTAAAGGTAGTGCGGGTGCTGCTGTTGTTTTTGCAGGGGACGCGCGAACTTAACCGGCTGATCCACCCACGTGCGGTCTATGCCATCAAACTAGGCCGCCGACCGGTAGCCGATCGCATAGTTGAAGCCGTATGGGGCTTTTTTGCCGCCTATGCGCTGGTGTTTGTGGTGATTATGCTGCTGTTGCTACTGACCGGTATGGATAATATTACGGCCTTTACTGCGACGGCTGCCTGTTTGAATAACCTGGGGCCAGGCTTGGGGGAGGTTGCGGCGAACTATGGTGCCATACCGGATACCAGCAAATGGCTGCTGATCATTGCTATGGTATTTGGCCGGCTTGAAGTCTTTACCTTGCTGGTGTTGTTCACACCAGCTTTTTGGAAAGACTAGATAAAAATCGCGCTGACCTGGAACAGTTTTTCTACTTCTACAATGTGTTTTTTATCTACCATAAACAAAATTACATGGTCGTTGGTTTCAATAACAGTACTGTCGTGGGCAATTAATACTTCGTCACCACGCACTATGGCACCAATGGTCGTACCGGGTGGCAGTTTTAAACTACCTATGGCTTTACCCACTACCTTGCTGGTGCCGCTATCGCCATGAGCAATCGCCTCAATGGCTTCAGCCGCGCCGCGCCGCAAAGAATAGACATTGACAATATCGCCACGACGAATATGGGTTAACAGTGCTGAAATCGTGGCCTGTTGTGGCGATACGGCAATATCGACTTCACCGCCTTGCAGTAAATCGACATAGGCACCGCGCTTAATCAGCACCATGGTTTTTTGTGCGCCCATGCGCTTGGCCAGCATGGCTGACATAATATTGGCTTCATCGTCGTTGGTTACGGCGATAAACACATCAACCTGCTCAATGTTTTCTTCTTCTAACAGCTCAGGATCGGAGGCGTCGCCAACATACACCACCGTATTGTCCAGCGCACTCGACAGAAATTCGGCGCGCTCTTTGCCTCGCTCAATCAGCTTTACACTATGGGTTTTTTCCAACGCCCGAGCCAGGCCAAAGCCAACATTACCGCCACCGGCAATCATAATGCGTCGATAGCTGCGTTCAAGTTTTTGCAGCTCACTCATCACGGCACGAATATGCTTGGTTGCTGCAACAAAAAACACTTCGTCGTCAGCCTCAATAATAGTGGTACCCAGTGGCTTAATGGCGTTGCCACGTCGATAGATAGCCGCTACCCGGGTTTCAATATTGGGCATATGTTCTTTTAATGCGGATAACGCATGGCCAACCAGCAAACCACCATAATAGGCTTTTACCGCAACCAGGCTGACCTTGCCGCCAGCGAACTCCACGACTTGCAGTGCGCCGGGGTAATCAATTAGGCGGCGGATATAATTGGTAACCAATGCCTCCGGTGCAATAAAGTGATCGACTGGCATATCGTCTTTATGAAATAACTGATCACGGTATTTCAGATACTGATTGGAGCGAATGCGGGCGATTTTTAGTGGCGTATTGAAAATACTGTAGGCAACCTGACAGGCAACAATGTTAACTTCGTCACTGTTTGTCACAGCCACTATCATATCGGCATCTTCAGCGCCGGCTTTTTTCAGAATGTCCGGATGTGCGCTATGGCCATGTACAACCTGTAAATCAAAACGGTCCTGCAGCGCACGTAATTTATCAGCATTGATATCGACCAACGTAATATCATTCTGCTCACCGACCAGATTCTCGGCCAGAGTAGCCCCGACCTGACCCGCGCCTAAGATAATAATCTTCATGCTTGCTCGCTATTGTTGGCTGCGTTTACTTACTGAGTTTGTTTGAACAATCGGGCATAGAAAAAGCCATCCATGTCCTGCTCACCCGGCAACAGTTGCCAGCCGAAAGGCTGATCTGCGTGCTGCTGTGGCAGGATATCCAACCGCGCATCGCTGTGTTGTTGCAAAAACCGGGCTATTTGCATGCTGTTTTCCTCTGGTAACACGCTGCAGGTAGCATAAAGCAAGCATCCGCCGGGTGCCAGCAGTGCCCAGCATTGCTGCAAAATACGTTGCTGCACTTCAGCTAACGCAGCAATATCGGCCTTTTTGCGCAACCAGCGAATATCCGGATGCCGGCGAATGACACCGCTGGCAGAGCAGGGAACATCGAGCAGAATTCGATCAAATAGCTGGCCCTGCCACCAACTGTTTGGTTGGCTGGCATCGGCGGCTATCACATTGGCTTTCAGGCCTAAGCGCGCCAGATTTTCCTCCACCCGCAGCAGACGCTTGGGGTCCTTATCCAGCGCGGTTACTTCGGCTGCTGGTTCGAGTTCCAGAATATGACAAGTTTTGCCACCGGGTGCGCAACATGCATCAAGAATGTGTTGTTGGCCACTTACCTGCAGCAGCGTAGCGGCATATTGCGCTGCAGCGTCCTGTACTGAAAACCAGCCTTCGTCGTAACCTGGCAGTGTCGTGACATCCTGCGCCTGCGCCAGCTTAATCGCAGCGGGCATATCCGCCAGTGGCCTGCTGTAAGCAATATCCTGTCTGGTTAAGGCCGCAGCATAATCAGTCGGATTAATCTTATTGACGTTAACCCTGAGCCACAGTGGGGCTTTTTGCTGATTTGCTGTCAGAATTTGCTGCCACTGCTGAGGATAGGCTTGTTGTAACGCATTGATCAGCCAGCCTGGATGGTTAAATTGTACGGCAGCGCTGGCATTATCAAAATCGAAAACAGCAGGCTGACGCTGCACATTGCGTAATACGCCATTAATAAGTTTGGTAAGCGACTGGCCTTTTAATTCGCGAGCAGCATCAACTGTCTCGCTAATAGCGGCATGGTCGGGTATGCGCATAAACTTCAGCTGGTAAATGCCGACATACAACAAAAACTGCAGCGGCCTCAGCTGTTTAATTAACGGTTTGGCCATTAACTGATTACACACAGCTTCCAGCTGAGGTAAATAACGCATCACACCAAAACACATTTCCTGCAGCAGGGCTCTGTCTAAAGGATTATCTAAGCCCGCCTGAGCCTTTGGCAGCACGTCTGAAAGCGACATACCGCGGTCTATAACATCAAAGCAGCTACGCGCGGCTAATGCCCGGACATTGAGGCTCATACTGTTATGCCAATTATGGCACCGGGACTAAACCAGTCCGCGCGACCATTTAAGAAATCGGCGACTGCCATGGCTTTCTTCCCCGGTGGTTGCAGTTGGGTAATAGTTAACACGCTGTTGTTGCAGGCAATACGAATACCGTGTTTATCTGCACCTAGCACAGTGCCTGCAGCTACTGTTGACGCGTCATCTGACGCTGTTGCGTGCCACACTTTAACGCTACCCTGCGGCAGCTGAAGATAACTAACCGGCCAGGGATTAAAGGCGCGAATTTCACGCTCAAGCATACTGGCACTCTTACTAAAGTCGAGCCGGGCTTCTTCTTTGTGCAGTTTTTCTGCATAGGTGGCAGCATTGTCGTCCTGCGGTTTAGCCTGCTTCTGCAGTGCGGGCAGATCCATCAGGGCATCGAGCAGCGCTTGGGGACCGAGGATGGCCAACTTATTATATAAGCTGGCGCTGGTGTCGCCTGCTTCAATGTTACAACTTACCTTGCTTAACATTGCGCCGGTATCAAGACCGGCGTCCATTTGCATTATCGTAATACCGGTTTGATTGTCTCCGGCCCAGATAGCACGTTGTATTGGTGCCGCACCGCGCCAGCGCGGCAGCAACGAGCCATGCACGTTAATGCAGCCTAGCCTGGGGGTATCCAGAACTGTTTGTGGCAATATTAACCCATAGGCTACAACGACTAACAAATCAGCACCAAGCGTTGCCAATTCCGCCTGCGCCGGCGCTTTTTTCAACGATTTTGGTTGATACACCGGCACATCATGTTGCAGCGCTAATTGTTTCACTGCACTGGGCTGCAGGTGCTGCCCCCTGCCGGCGGGCCGGTCGGGTTGGGTGTAAACAGCAATAACCTGATGTTCAGAATCTAATAAGGCTTGCAGATGGCGCGCCGCGAAATCGGGCGTGCCAGCAAAAATAATACGCAGAGGAGTGGTCACTATATATCCTGATTACAGCGCGTGGCGCTGCGCCATTTTGGCTTCTTTTTCCAGTTTTTTACGAATGCGGTCACGCTTTAGTGGCGACAGATAGTCAATAAACAGCTTGCCTACCAGGTGATCGAGTTCATGCTGTAAGCAAATAGCCAGCAAGCCATCAGCTTTTAGCTCAAACCAATTGCCATTTTTATCTTGCGCTTTTACTGTGACTTCAGCTGCACGCTCAACTTTGGCGTAATTCTGAGGTACAGATAAACAGCCCTCTTCATAGCTGGTTTCACCGCTGCGCGCGATAATTTCAGGGTTAATGAACACCATAGGTTCATTGCGATCTTCAGAGATGTCGATCACTACGACACGCTGATGCACGTCAACCTGAGTTGCCGCCAGGCCAATACCGTTCTCGTCGTACATGGTATCAAGCATGTCTGCTACCAGTTGTTGTACGGAAGCGTCAATAGTTGCGACAGGTTTCGCTATAGTACGAAGCCTTTCGTCTGGAAAATGTAAAACATGTAAAACTGCCATAACACCTACAAAAATATGCTTTGTTTCAAAGGTTGTGGTATGTTTTAATTTTAGCCATTAATCCGCTGTATTAACAGCTTAGTGTGCAATAATTACAACAAGATCGAGCTCAAGGATGCAGGCATGCTGAAAAAATTTGCAACTGTTGTTACTCTGATCGCTGTGAGTAGCTTTTTTAATGTGTTTGCGGATGTGTTAAAAATTCGCGACGATGCTCCTGCGAGCTATGTAGTAAAGAAGGGTGATACACTGTGGGATATCTCTGCACTGTATTTGAATGAACCCTGGTTATGGCCACAGTTGTGGCAAATGAACCCGCAGATAGATAACCCCCATTTAATTTTTCCTGGAAATACCTTAACGCTGGTATATGACGCACAGGGCCAGCCACGCCTAATGGTAAATGACAATGTGAAGCGCTTGTCGCCGGGCATCCGCAAAACCATGAAAGGCGATGACGCAATAAGTACGTTGCCGCTGAGCATGATTCGTCATTATCTGACCTTTGAACAGGCGCTTGATGAGGAAAAAATTGCCGCTTTGCCTTATATTTTGGGCTCGAATGCTAATGTTAAAAACTCAGTAGGTGATCACACTATTTATGCCAAAGGCGTGTTGGAGCCGGGTGTGTCTTATGCGGTATACCGTAAAGGTAAGCCATACGTTGATTTGGAAACTGGTGATGTGCTGGGTTTTGAAACTAAGTTAATCGCAACTGCCCGGGCGTTTCGTGCCGGACGTGAAGCGACGGACGATACCCCGACAGAAGCCGCATCGCTTAATGTGCTTAGTGTTAAACGCGAGATTAAACAGGGCGACCGTGTGATGCCTGCGCTGGAAGGTCAGGCTTTGCCTGCTTTCTTTATCATGCAAAAACCTGATTTCGACATCAACGGCACCATTATTGACACAACATCAGACCTGCGTGAGTTCTCTAAGTGGGATATTGTTGTGCTAAATCGTGGCAATTTAAATGACCTGAAGGCGGGTCATATGCTGGGTATCTATCGCAATTCACCAACGGTGATTGATAGCGAAGACGGCCCGGTATATGTAGAAGATGCCAGCAAACTGCAAAAAATGTTTAAAAACTTTGGTGATAGCACCATTACGCTGCCTCGTGAAAAAGTGGGTGAGCTAATGGTGTTCAAAGTATCTGAGCGTGTAAGTTTCGCTATTGTCACTCAGACACAACGTCCTATCCGGGTGGGAGACACAATAGCAAATCTGTAAAACAATTCGAAATGGGACCGGAATGTCATGGATGATATCCGCAACTGGCTCGCGTTAGCTGCAGTGCATGGGCTGGATGGCCAAAAATTTCTGCGGCTTAGCGAGCACATCAGCATCAGCGAGTTGGTTAATCTTCCAGCAAGCACATTACGCAATATAGGCTTAACTGAGCGCCAGGCTCATATTCTGGTGCATGAATCCAGCGCCAGAGCTGACTATGCGTTACGTTGGCGCGATACCGCTGATAATCATCATATAGTCACTTTTCTTGATCCGCTTTATCCGTCGTTATTAAAACAAACCAAACAACCACCGCTATTATTGTTCGTCAAAGGCAACCCACATATATTGGCACAGCAACAACTAGCCATGGTGGGTAGTCGTCAACCAACGCCGACCGGGCGCAAAGTTGCACAGAATTTTGCTGCAGAACTTAGCCAGCAGGGCTATGTAATTACCAGTGGTATGGCGCGAGGCATCGACAGTGAAAGCCATAAAGGGGCATTACAGGCTGGTGGATTGACAATTGCCGTATTGGGCCATGGTTTGGAGCAGGTATATCCTGTATCGAACGCCGCGCTGGCTGCTGCCATCGCATCTGAAGGTGCGCTGGTATCAGAATATTTTCCTGATGTGCAAGCCCGGGCAGAGCTGTTTCCGCAGCGAAACCGTATTGTTGTCGGTTTGAGCATAGGAACTATCGTTGTCGAGGCCGGTTTGAAAAGTGGTACTCTTATCAGTGCTAATCTGGCGGCAGAGTATAGCCGGGAGGTGTTTGTGGTACCCGGATCAGTTTATAGTCCTCAATCAGCTGGGTGCCATTTGCTTATTCAACAGGGCGCTAAACTCGTGACGAGTACGGCCGATATATTGGAAGAGTGGTGTTTTTTTGGTGGTAATTCTGCGACAAATACACCAGTAAAGGAAAAAAGTATTGAAACAGACTTGTTTGCCAGCCAGTTGTTGGCTAACGTAGGAGATGAAGTTACCGCAGTTGATCTTATTGCAGAGCGCGCCGGCCTGGCGATAGCTGATGCTAACATTGCGCTGCTGCAGCTGGAGTTAGCTGGTGAAGTAGCAGCAGTTCCCGGTGGCTACATAAGAGTGAGGAGTGCCTGAGTATGTTTGATATCCTCGTTTATCTTTTTGAAAACTATATCCACAACGAATCTGATATATACGTTAATCATGCAGACCTGACCAAAGAATTAAGCCGGGCAGGGTTCCATGACGACGATATCTTCAAAGCACTGAAATGGCTCGATAGCCTGTCTGCACTGCAGGAAAGTCATGTAAAACCTTATTTAACCAAGGGTACCTCTACTGCCACTCGTATCTACAGTTCGCTGGAGCTGGCCAAATTAGAGGTTGAGTGCCAGGGTTTTTTACTGTTTCTGGAGCAAGTCAACGTACTCGATGCCGTGACACGAGAGATGGTAATTGACCGGGTAATGGATCTTGACGGTAACAGTATCAGTCTGGAAGACTTAAAGTGGGTAGTGCTGATGGTGTTGTTTAATGTGCCTGGTCGGGAATCGGCTTACGCACAAATGGAAGATTTGATTTTTGATGAACCGGAAGGGCCGCTGCATTAAGCGGCCTTACCCTTTATGCCTGAAGATTCTGCACTATTCGAGCTGCCGACAAGGCAGCAGCTATGCCCGCTGTGCCAGCAACCGCTTGTGATGAAGTCCGCAAAGAATGGGCCTTTTCTTGGTTGTAGTGCTTATCCTGCCTGTAACTTTATTAAGCCGTTACATCAACATGAAACCTCGATAGTGAAGGTGCTGGAAACTGAAGCCTGTCCAAATTGTGGCAACGCCCTGGCGGTAAAAAATGGTCGCTTTGGTATGTTTATCGGTTGTACGCACTACCCGTCATGCGATTTTGTCGTGAGTGAACACGAAGAGCACGCGCAGACCGAGCGCTTGCCCTGTGCAAAGTGTAAAACGGGGCAGCTAACCGAAAGGGTCAATAAGTTTGGCAAACAATTTTGGGGGTGTGATCGGTATCCACAATGTAAGTTTTTGCTAAATGATAAGCCTGTTGCTGGCGCTTGTTGCCGTTGTGGTTTTGGTTTGTTGATTGAAAAGAAATCCACTCTGTATTGTGCTGACAAAGCATGCGGAGAAAAGCAGCCGGCAGCCTGAGCTGCCGCTGTATTTAATATTACAGCCGTTCGGCCATTAGCTGCAGTTCCGGGAAGCTGGCCGCGGGCAGTAGCGCTATAAGCTGTTCAAACCGGATCTTCAATTCAGCGCGGCTGGGGGCAGATAAATTAATATGGCCCATTTTCCGACCCGGTCTTTTGCTTTTGCCATACCAGTGCAAATGTAATCCAGCCATCGCCAGTATGGCTGAGGGTACTGTGTCTTCACCCAGAATATTTACCATCAGACTGGGCCTTATTAGTGCTGTGCTGCCTAGCGGCATACCGCACACTGCGCGTAAATGCAGCTCAAACTGGCAAACTTCAGCGCCTTGCTGAGTCCAGTGCCCGGAATTATGCACTCTGGGGGCAATTTCATTGACCAGCAATTCACCGTTCACGTCAAAAAATTCAATTGCCAGCACACCCACATAGTTCAGTTTATTCGCTACTGCGGTGAACATCTGTTGTGCTTGCTGTTGTAACTGCGCATTCTCTGCCACTGCCAAAGAGACACTCAGCACACCATTAACATGATGGTTCTCGGTTAGCGGATAAACCTGTATTTCACCTTTACTATTGCGGGCACCAATTAGCGATATTTCGCGCTGAAATGGTATAAATTTCTCGGCGACTATGCTTTGTTTGTCATCGGCAGCCAAAAACGCACTTATAGCTCGCCACAAAACTGCGGCGTCGTCCATTGTCTTAAGGCGCCATTGGCCTTTCCCGTCATAGCCCGCTAACGCACTTTTAAATACCAGCGGCAGCCCCAGGGTGCTGATGGCATGGTTAAAATCAGCTTCATCGTTAATAATGTGATAAGCCGCAGAGCGCACGCCGGCTTCATCTAAAAGTTGTTTCTCTATCCGGCGGTCGCCGCCGGCTCTAATTGCAGCTTCACCCGGGAAAAATTTACCGCTTAGTTGACATTGCTGCAGCACCGGCAGGGGGATGTGTTCAAATTCAGCCGTGATAATATCCGCAGCGGCGATAGCATTGTCCAGGCCTTTGCCCAAATCCTGCTGCGTAAGGGGATGTACTATGGCATCGCTATTCACATCATATGCACTGATGCTGATATTCAGCGGCGCGCCTGCGAGTGCCATCATCCGCGCAAGTTGTCCTGCGCCTAATACTAGAACTTTCATAGTTGTACCTGTGACGGATCTGGTTGACTTAACACCATATCGGTTTGTGCCTGACGAAACTCATCTATTTTCGTCATCAGTGCGGGGCTGTGGGTGGCCAGGATTTGTGCTGCAAGTAAGCCAGCATTAGCTGCACCGGCATCACCAATGGCCAGAGTACCCACTGCAACACCCTTGGGCATTTGCACTATCGACAATAAAGAATCCAGGCCTTTTAGCGCTTTTGATTGTACCGGTACACCTAGCACAGGCAAACTGGTAAAGGCTGCCGCCATGCCGGGTAAGTGCGCGGCACCGCCAGCGCCGGCAATGATTACTTTAAGTCCGCGACTGGCTGCAGAGCTGGCATATTCCGCTAATAACTGCGGTGTACGATGCGCGGAAACAACTTTGGTTTCATAAGCAATGCCGAACTTATCCAGCATATCAGCGGCGTGTTTCATAGTAGGCCAGTCTGAGGTCGAGCCCATGATAATGCCAACTTGCATAGTTGTTTCCTTCTGTACGTGATGAACTAAAAGCGTGAAGGCGCTATTATAGCCAGTTGCGCATCTGAAGAAAATTTTAACTGCGTTTTTC
>JBFKFH010000068.1:0-14421 GCA_041618685.1 Rheinheimera sp. | reverse complement strand
GAGGCCTAATGGCTCGCTATGTTATTCAGCAGCGTTTGAGCAGCGTGAAACAGTTAGAAGCCTTTGATCTGGCAGGATATGTGTTTAACGCAGAGCAATCGTCTGATCATGAGCTGGTGTTTTTGCGCCACAGCGCAGAATAAGCGCTGCAGCGGAGCCGGCTTTTTTGATACAATGCCGCTCTTTGCTGGTAGCGGCTTTGCAGTGGTGTAACAGATGAAATTTCCTGGTCTGCGTAAAATTAAGCATTATTTTCCGGTGTCCCAACCTAAACCGCAATTGCCCAGCTTTGAGGTAAGGCCAGAACTGGACACCTACATCGTCGGATTGGATCAAACCATCGTCGACGTTGTTGCCAGCGTAAGTGATGAATTCCTCGATAAATACGGCATTCGCAAAGGGCTGTCTAACCTGGTCGAACACGGTAAAGCTAATCTGATTTACCAGGAGCTGGTGGCACAACAAGCGATTTCTGATCATTTTGCCGGCGGTACTATCGGTAACACTATTCACAACTACTCGGTGCTGGCAGATGATAAATCGGTGCTGCTGGGGGTGATGTCTGCCAATATTGCCCTGGGCTCGCCAGCCTATCATTATGTTTGTCATACCAGCTCCAAAGTTGATATGAACCACCTGCAGGGCGTAGCCGGCGACATTGGCCGTGGTATTACGATGATCACAGCTGACGGTGAGCGCACCTTTGTTATAGATCCCAGTGATATGGATGAACTGAGTGCCGATTATATCCCTACAGATATTATTGCCGGTGCGGCAGCTTTTGTGGTTAGCGCTTATCCATTGCGGGCGGTAGGGAAGCCAATACAGCAGGCAATGCTAAAGGCGTTACAAGACGCAAGGCAACACAATGTGCCAGTCGTTATGAGTCTGGGCACCCGGCATCTGGTTGAAGAAAACCGCGAGCAAATATTAAATACCATCAAAGAGTACGTTAATGTCCTGGCGATGAACGAGTTAGAGGCGGAAGCGTTGACGGGCTATGCCGATCCACTCAAAGCCGCTGAAGCGATACTGGACCATACCGATATGGTGTTGATCACGGCGGGGCCGGATGGGCTATACCTGTGTGGTCATACTGATGAAGCGGCAAAACGTGAAAGCACTAATCCGATAAAATCAGCCAGTCTGGCCGATTTTAACCAATACGAATTTAGCCGGCCGATGCAGCGCAGCAATTGCACTGCGCCACTGAAGGTGTATTCACATATTGACCCTTATTTAGGTGGCCCGGAGCGGATCCAAAACACTAATGGTGCCGGAGATGGCGCCTTATCGGCAATTCTGCATGATATGGCGGCGAATCATTTTCATAAGCAGGTACAGCCGCTTTCGGGTAAACACGAACAGCCTTACCTGGCTTATTCGTCGTTTGCGCAAATATGTAAGTATGCAAACCGGGTTAGCTATGAAATTCTGGCACAAAATGCGCCACGATTATCCAAAGGCTTGCCTGAACGTGAAGACAGCCTGGAAGAAGCCTACTGGGAGCGGTAGGCTATTATTTTACTGCTTTTAAGCCTTCCTCGGTTTCCGCGACATAGCGCTGTGGCATAAAGCTTTCAGCGCAGGCTTCCTGTAGTGCCTGGGCAAATTTTGCCGGCTTGTCATCGCGTAGCAGGCAGCCGGGAAGCAAATTAGAGTAAATTTCATCAAAGCGCCGTACTTCGGTTTCACTGACTCGGCGAAATATATGTGAACGGTTAAGCTCTGACGTATGCCTCAGACCGGCTGAGGCAATGATCTCCATCGTTGCCTGCACAGTGCCATGATGAAACCGCGCGACCCGGCTGCCTTTATCGTCGACGTCTAAACCGCGGCTAAGAGCAGGGTTTTGCGTTGCCACTCCGGTAGGGCATTTATTGGTATTGCACACCAAGGATTGTACACAGCCCAGAGCTATCATCATGCCTCGGGCGCTGTTGCAGATATCGGCACCTAACGCCAGATTTTTTACAATATGAAAGCCGGTGAATACTTTGCCACTGGCAATGACCCGCACATGCTGTTTCAGATCGAAGCCAATGAGCACGTCACAAACAAAAGCCAGGGCTTCCCGTAATGGCATACCTACAGAATTCGAATATTCCAGCGGGGCGGCGCCTGTGCCGCCTTCGCCGCCGTCGACGGTGATAAAATCCGGATAGATACCGGTATGCACCATCGCTTTACACAAAGCGACAAATTCGCTGGTGCGGCCAATTGCTAACTTAAAGCCGACAGGTTTGCCATCGGCCAGTTCGCGTAATTGTTGAATAAACTGCATCATTTCAATCGGCGTGCTAAACGCGCTGTGTCCTGGTGGCGAGTTAACCTCGGTACCTGGTTCGATAAGGCGGATCCGGGCGATTTCAGCGCTGTTTTTATCGGCTGGCAAAATGCCGCCATGTCCCGGTTTAGCCCCTTGCGATAATTTTAACTCGATCATTTTAATGCTGGGCTGCCGTGCCATAGCCGCGAACGCATCGGCATCAAACTGGCCGAGCGCGTTGCGACAGCCAAAATAACCGGTACCTATTTGCCAGACTAAATCACCACCATGTTCCAGATGATAAGCGCTGACACTGCCTTCTCCGGTATTGTGATAAAAACCACCTTCTGCGGCACCTTTATTCAATGCTCTTATCGCATTATTACTCAAGGCGCCAAAACTCATTGCGGAGATATTAAAGATACTGGCCAGGTAAGGCTGCGTGCATTGTGGTCCGCCAATTTTTACCCGGGCCCCCGGGGTATTCACACCGTGGTGCAGGGCCGCAATAGAGTGGCCAATCCATTCATAGCCAACACGTTGCGTATCCAGCTTGGTGCCATAAGGGGTAGAGTCCCGGGTGCCTTTAGCGCGCTGATAAATCACGTTGCGAAACATGCGGTTAATTGGTGCGCCGTCGGTGTCAGATTCAAAGAAGTACTGCCGCAGGAAAGGCCGGAAGTACTCCATCATCCAACGTGCGTGGCCAACCAGCGGGAAATTCCGTAATAGAGTGTGGCGTTTCTGGCAGATATCAACGATACCGCGGACGATAAGAGGCACCAGCAGCAGTAGTGCCCAAAGCACAGGGGGCCAGACCAGACTGATTATTATTACTAAGGCAACGGACAAAAAGGACATGACAGCAAAGGTAATGCGCATGCAGGCTCCAAAGCGGATTTCAGCTAGCGATTACCTTAGCACAGAAATGCGATATCAGCCGGGCTGAAACAGACGGTCCAGTAAGCGGAAACTACCTGCATCGGCATCCAGTTCTATTTTGCCGCCGACCGGCACTATAAACTGCTGTTTAATGTGGCCAATCATGGCGCCGCGATAGGCAGGAATATTCAGCGGCTTGATATGATCGTCGAATATCTGATCCATTGTCAGCCAGCCATAACCACCACTGGGCCGGCAATCGGTGCATTCTCCAAAAATAAAACCAGCAATTTTATCCAGTGCGCCCATCAGCTTTAAGGTACTGAGCATGCGGTCAATGCGATACGGTGCCTCTTCGACGTCTTCTAAAAACAAAATTTTGCCACTGAAATCGGGTAGGTAAGGCGAACCTGCCAGAGCGGTCAACACTGTCAGGTTACCGCCAATGAGTTCACCCTGTACTTTGCCACCGGTGATGGTAATGGTGCGGTTCTGTCGTGGTGCCAGCTCATCTTTGGCATCGATCACATTTTGATACTGCATTAACTCACGGTCGAAAAATACCCGCTTGAACTGGTCGGCATTGAAGCTGTTCCAGCTGCCGGTGCCGTTCGGGCCGTGAAATGTGACCAGACCGGTTTGTGCATGTATAGCGTTATGTAAGGCGGTAATGTCAGAGTAACCGAGTAAAATCTTCGGGTTATTACGGATCAGTTTGTAATCCAGCAATGGCAATACCCGTGCCGCCCCTGAACCGCCGCGCAAACAGATTATGGCTTTTACGGTTTTATCGGCAAACATGGCATTAATATCGCTGGCGCGTTCCGCATCGGTGCCGGCTAAATGGCCGCGGCGCGCGGCCAGGTAGGTGCCGGTTTTTACTTTTAAGCCCAATGCCTGCATTACTTCCGTGGCAATTTGCAGATCCAGCATATTATCAGTGGCTTTGGAGGGGCTGACTAATGCCACTGTATCACCCGGATTGAGTGGCACAGGTAACAACTGTTTTGCTGAAGTAGCAAGCGGTGCGGCAACTACATTGGCGCAGCCGGCCAATGGCACCAGAGTGGCCGCCAGGGCACAGTGTTTAATAAATTGTCTTTTATCCATTTCGCAGCTCCGCTTTGCTAATAATTTATTCAGCATAGCAATAGCAGCTTTACTAAAAAATTCCAAGATGATGCTGCACAAATGCGACCACCGCCCATTGTTTTACGGGCGGTGGTTAGCATCGGGTGGGGTTATTTTTTTACTTTCTTAGCGGTTTTTTTTGCAGCAATTTTGCCGGGTTTTTTCTTCTTCACCGGCACCTTGGCTTCTTTGTTTTTCGGCCGCAGACTGTCAATCACCCGGCGCTTCAGCCGTTGCTCGTTATAGCGCTCAACCTTAGATAAAATTGCCATGTCATGGGCTTCTACCAGAGAAATTGCGGTGCCTTTTTTGCCGGCGCGGCCCGTGCGGCCAATACGATGTACGTAGACATCTGCTGTGCGTGGCATATCAAAGTTAATTACATGGCTGATATCGTCCATGTCCAGACCCCGGGCGGCAATGTCAGTGGCCAGTAAAATTTTCACCCGGCCTGAGCTGAAGCGTTCTACCGCCTGCATCCGTTTATCCTGCGGCATTTCACCCTGTAACCAGCCGCAGCGCAGCCCGGCAGTTTCCAGTTGTCCGGTTAAACTGGCCAGACGCTCGCGGGTTTTAATAAACACAATAGCCTTGGTTACGTCTTCTTGCTTTAACAGATGAATAAGCAGTGCCAGTTTATGCTCGGCGTTATCGGCCAAATGCACCCACTGCAGAATTTTGGCTTTTTCTTTGCGCGACGGCACCGCTTCTAGCCGCTCTGGCTGTTTTAGTGCGTGTTCTGCAAACCGTTCAAGGTTGTTACCTTCTAGTGTGGCAGAGAATAAAAAGGTCTGACGACGGCGTCTGGCTTCCAGCACAATACGGTTCATCTCGCCGACAAAGCCCATGTCCAGCATGCGGTCGGCTTCATCGAGGATCAGCACTTCAACTTCATCGGCCTGAAAACTTTCTTCATCCAGGTATTCGGTTAACCGGCCAGGCGTTGCGACGAGTATATCGTTGTTTTTTTCCAGCGTATCTTTATGGCTGCCATAGTTGATGCCACCGGTGATCACGCCGACATTTAAACTGGTGTATTTAGTAAAGTGTTTAAATTCGTCATATATCTGATAGGCCAGTTCACGTGTCGGGGTCATTACCAGTACGCGGGCAAAGCCTGGGTCTTTACGGCCAAAATCAAGTAAGTACTGAATGGCAGGCAACACAAACGCCAGTGTTTTACCGGTGCCGGTTGGCGCACTGGCAAGAATATCCTTACCGTCCAGCGCTAATGGGATCGCCATTTCCTGGATCAGCGTAGGCTGGTCAAAACCACGCTCACTGATAGCGCGGCTAATGTCGTCGTCCAGTTGAAAATCTGCGAATGTTGTCATCTTGTCCTCAGCATTAGTGCCTGCCCGGTGACAGTGCGTCCGCTTCGCCGTAAACTGGCGACCGGAGGTGCTGATGTCAGCCGGTTTTCAATGTAAAAAATTCTTTGTTGGCCATGATCAGTGCGCGATGAAAGTCGGCACTGATGGTTTATTGCTCGGGGCTTTTGCCCCCCTGCCACTTGCCGGTAGCCCTATTCTCGATATTGGCGCCGGCTCTGGCCTGATCAGTCTGATGTTAGCTCAGCGTACCGCAGGCGCCAATCCGATTGACGCTATTGAACTGGACCACGCTGCTGCAGAACAAGCCCGCCGTAATACAGCAAATAGCCCATGGTCGTCAGCGATACAACTGATAAAGGGCGACATTCTAACCTATCAGCCCGCTAAACGTTACCGCTTAATTGTGTCTAACCCGCCGTTTTTTCAGCAGGCTCTGCCAGCGCAAGACCCCCGGCGACATCAAGCGCGGCACACCGACAGTTTACCTTTTGCGGCTTTACTGCAAAAGGCCGCAGATTTATTGGCTGAAGGCGGAACATTTTGTCTGATCTTACCGCTACAGAGCGCCGAAAGTTTTAGCAAGCTGGCCACGCATGCAGGTTGGTATCTGGCGGCCGGCTGCCAAGTAAAAACAACGCCTGACAAACCTGCCAGCCGCGTCATGCAAAGCTGGCAACGTGAAGTATGTGCAACCCAGCACAGTCAATTGGTGATTCATCACGGCAACGGCTACAGCGCCGACTACCGGAATTTGCTGAAAGATTTTTATTTAAAGTTCTAAAAAAAACCACTGCTCAGGGGCAGTGGCTTTAACTTACCGGGGCGTTACTGTTAATGTTTACGGCGTAAACGCAAACCTAGCAATCCTAATCCCAGTATGGCAATAGTGGCAGGCTCAGGCACGTTAACAACATCCAGGGTAGTCGGGTCACGTAACCAAAGTGAGACATGGGACAAGCCGGGAGTGCTGACTCTGCCGCGTGGATTAACCATCTTCAGCGTATTAGACATATCCCAGGTGCCGGTAAAAATATAATTTGCATCAGTCGTTCCAAGTACAGGAGGCAAACCAAAGTCAGACAACTTAAAGTTATAGATCGCGTATTGAGTACCTGATTTAAATACTACAGCTGCCTGATCGAAGAATTTCTTCATGCCTAGCAAATCGAGCAACGTCGCAGGGTTAAACTGCGGTGGTTTGTAAACCCATTGACCAGACACTGCATCCGACGCGCAGCTCGTGGCAACGCCGTCTTTATTCTTGCAGTTTTGCATTGTCAAAATATCTGACGAAAAGGTATAAGACTGAGCGCCTTTTTTCACCACGCCCGCGTCGAACGCATTAGTGTCCATGTCTTTTTTGCCAACGTAAATCCAACCCGGGTCTTTAAAGTTGCCTTCAAATTCAAGGTCCTGCAAGTCATCAGCGCCGACAAACGCGCCATAATCAGCAAACAAGCTTTTATCGTTCAATAAGCCGTGTGTATCATAGCCCAGATTATCGCCAATACCTTGGCTGCTTGCATTGGCATCGTTCCCTGCATACGCACCCAAACAAGCACTAGCCGGTAAACCAGGAGCTAAGCTTACAGCTGCCGAACCATCTTGTTTCTGATAGCTATTAACTTTAACGTCCAGAATGTCGCACAACGCATTTCCTGCAGGCAACGCAGCATAGACACTTGAGCCTGCGAACAACAAAGCCATCGCCAATCCGTTTGTTATAACTTTGTTCATAAAACCCCCTTGGTTGAGCCGTGCAGAAGATTCTGCCCAGCATGCAAACTGTATATTTACGTTGCTACATAATACGAGCAATAACTGCGCCAGTATTAAATGTACTTGTGGATCATCTGGTTACAAATGCACGTGCAAAAATTAGCGGTACAAATGTAAACAGAACTGACGTTTTGGCCTGCATTACAACAGTTGGGCAATTTCCTGCAAAATCTGGCTGACCCAGTCATTTAACCGTTGATCGGTTAGCTCGTATTGGTTTTCGTCGTCCAGCGCCAGGCCATAAAACTGCTCGCCATCGTCGGTTAACGCTTTTGATGCGATAAACTCATAGCCGGCAGCAGGCCAAAAACCAATCCGCAGTGGGTTTTGTGGTGCTATAGCGTCATGCAGCATACCAACTGCGTCGATAAACCATTCGGCATAGCCAATTTGGTCACCCATACCATAAATAGCGATTATTTTTCCCTGCAAATCGACCGTTGCTATGTCATCCCAGTGCGCTTCCCAGTCTTCCTGAATTTCGCCAAAATCCCAGGTTGATAGCCCCAGGATCAGAATGTCATATGCCGCCATGTGGCTAAGCGGTACCTGCTTAATATTGTTCAGTTCTACGGTATCAGCGCCAATTAACGCCTGAATTTTTTCCGCCACCATTTCGGTATAACAGGTGGTTGAGCCATAAAATAAGCCAATTTTCATGCCGGTCTCGCTGCAGCAGGGATAACTAACGGGCGCGCAGTGTAGCAGATTCACTGCCTCTGCAAAATGCCGGCTTTGCCACGCCCCAGCCATGCGCTAACATAGCTAAGACTTTACAGGCGGAACATTATGCTACAAAACACAACGCAACCGCAGCCAGCCGACGCGGCTCTTATCGTGCAGTTTCTTGACCAGTTGTGGCTGGATAAAGGCGTAAGTGAACATACCTTAACGGCCTATGGCACTGATTTGAAAAAGTTTGCTGTGTTTGCTGCTGCCAATGGCTGCGAGTTATTCACTGTTGATAGTCAGTTGGTAAATCGCTATCTGGCGCAGCGGGTAGATCAGCAATTTAGCCCGCGTAGCACGTCACGGGCGTTGAGCAGCCTGCGGCGCTTTTATGCCTATGCTCATCAACAGGGCAAGATTGCCGAGAATCCGCTTAGCCGGCTGCTTAATCCGAAAATTGGCCGCAGCCTGCCCAAAACTCTGTCTGAGCAAGATGTTGAAGCACTGCTGAATGCGCCGGATTTAACCGACTTGATCCAGTTTCGTGACAAAGCCATGTTAGAACTGCTGTATGCCAGTGGTTTGCGGGTATCAGAATTAGTTGGCCTGAGCATGCAACAAATTAACCTGCAGCACGGTCTGGTAAGAGTAATGGGTAAAGGGCAGAAAGAACGGCTGGTGCCGATGGGCGAAGAAGCGGCCCACTGGTTGCAGCGCTACCTGCGTGAAGCCAGGGGATTATTGTTGGCGGATCAGCTGCTGGATGTGGTATTTCCAAGTAGTCGGGCGCAACAAATGACGCGGCAAACGTTCTGGCACCGGATTAAGTTTTATGCCAAAGTAGCGCACATTCAGGCCGAGCTGTCACCGCATACACTGCGACATGCTTTTGCCACCCATTTATTAAACCATGGTGCCGATTTGCGAGTCGTGCAAATGTTGCTGGGCCACAGTGATTTGTCGACTACGCAAATTTATACCCATGTCGCGCAGGCCAGGCTGCAAAGTCTGCACCAGCAACATCATCCGCGCCCGTAAGCGCACAACAGGAAGCCGTATGAATAAGTTTATTTTAGCCTTGTGTAGTGTTGGATTTATTGCCTCAGCGCAGGCTCAACTTAAAGCGTCTGACGCTGACTATACGCAGCTGCGACAGCAGTTTGGTGAGCTGAATTTGCAAGTCAAAGCCGTTTCAGAAGCGCCAATGGCTGGGCTGCTGCAGGTATTTACCAACCGAGGACTATTTTTCGCATCAGCGGATGGTCGCTACTTTATTGAGGGCAATATATTCGATATGAATAAAAAAGTGCTACTCAATGATGAGCAAATGCGCCCTTATATCCGCCAGCAACTGGACGGCGCCAAAGATGGCGTTATTGAATACAAAGCGAAAAATGAAAAGTTTGTCATTGACGTTTTTACCGACCCAACCTGTGGCTATTGCCGCAAGTTACACAACGAAATGCAGGACTACAACGATGCCGGTATTACCGTGCGTTATCTGGCGTATCCGCGCAATGGCTTAAGTTCAGATACGTATTTGCAGATGCAACATATCTGGTGTAGCAAAGACAGCCGTAAAGCCATGACGGCAGCGAAAAATGGCGATACCGTTAAGCCAGCGATGTGTACCAATCCGGTAAAAGCACAATACGAATTGGGACAGTCATTTGGTATCAGCGGCACACCGGCGATTATTTTGCCCAGTGGCCGGTTAATCCCGGGCTACCAGCCGGCTAAAGCCTTGCTGGCTCAGTTAAAGGCAGGCTCGTAAGCTACGATGATTAAGTTGCTATGACTGTAGTTGATCGTATTATTCAACGCCGGGCTTTACCCGGCGTTTTACCTGAGCTTTCAGGGCTGGCCCATCCTATTCTGCAACGCTTGTACGCCAGTCGCGGGGTAACTGCAGCCGCAGAGTTGGAACGCGGTGCGGCCAACCTGCTGCCCTTTACTGCGTTAAAAGGTATTGAGCAGGCGGTGGCGTTATTGCTTAGCGCATTGCAGCAGCAACAGCAGCTGGTAATTGTCGGTGATTTTGACGCAGATGGCGCCACCAG
This sequence comes from Rheinheimera sp., assembly GCA_041618685.1. Classification (GTDB taxonomy): domain Bacteria; phylum Pseudomonadota; class Gammaproteobacteria; order Enterobacterales; family Alteromonadaceae; genus Alishewanella. The sequence goes on along the minus strand of JBFKFH010000068.1, from coordinate 4,297 downwards.
CACGGCCGTGCTACTCAGTGGGCTTAAAGCGTTAGGCTTTAAACACATCGAATACTTAGTGCCAAACCGCTTTGAGTACGGCTACGGCCTGACGCCGGAAATGGCGGAACTGGCGGTGGCACAGGGTGCTGAACTTATCATCACCGTTGACAACGGTATCTCTGCGCTTGATGGCGTAGCGCTGGCGAAGAAAGCCGGCGTAAAGGTACTGGTTACTGATCATCACCTTGCCGGCGCCGAATTGCCCGAAGCCGATGCAATTGTAAACCCGAATCAGCCCGGTTGTAATTTCCCAAGCAAAGCGCTTGCAGGGGTTGGGGTAGCATTTTATTTGCTGTTAGCGCTGCGGGCCGCACTGCGTGAACAACAATATTTTACCGACCGCAAAATAGCTGAACCGAACTTAGCCGAGTTGCTGGATCTGGTTGCGCTGGGCACAGTGGCAGATGTGGTGCCACTGGACAGCAACAATCGTATTCTGGTGCACCAGGGGTTAATGCGGATCCGCAGTGGTAAATGCCGGCCTGGCATTCAGGCGCTGATTGATGTTGCCAACCGTACTGCCGCAAAACTCAGTGCCAGCGACTTTGGCTTCGCCTTAGCGCCGCGCTTAAATGCGGCCGGCCGGCTGGATGACATGTCGCTGGGCATAAGTTGCCTGTTGGCTACGGACTTAGGTTTAGCCCGGCAGTACGCGGCTGAACTGGACAGCCTGAATGTCGAGCGGCGCGCCATAGAACAAAGTATGCAGGTTGAAGCACAGGCGTTTTTAGCCCAGTTGTCATTTGATGGTGCCGCGCTGCCAGAATGCTTATGTCTGTACCGGCACGATTGGCATCAGGGCGTCATTGGTATCTTGGCCGGGCGCATTAAAGAGCAGCTAAACCGGCCGACCATCGTGTTTGCCAAAGGGGATGAAGGCGAGCTAAAAGGCTCAGCCCGTTCGATTAATGGCCTGCATATTCGCGATTTACTCGAAGAAATCTCCAGCCAGTATCCGGGGCTGATTAAGAAATTCGGTGGCCATGCAATGGCTGCAGGCCTTACCATCAATGAAGAACGGCTTGATACCTTTAAACTGGCGCTGAGCCTGACAGCAAAAAAACATCTGACGCCAGAGCAATTAACCGCCGTTATTTATAGCGATGGTGAATTACCGGCTGCCTGTTTTGATATTGGTTTTGCTACCTTGTTACAAAACGCCGGGCCCTGGGGCCAGGCATTTCCGGAACCGGTGTTTGATGGTGAGTTCCAGCTGCTAAGTCAGAAAATGCTCGCCGACCGTCATTTAAAAATGATGCTGCAAACCGCAGATGGCAAGTTGGTCGATGCCATTTGGTTTAACGCAGACAACAAAGCCTGGCCTAATGTTAACGTGCATAAAGTTCAGTTAGCGTACCAGCTGGATATAAATGAATTTCGGGGTAAACAAAGCGTACAGTTAATAGTGCGGCATATGCTGGCGCTGTGAAAATGTGTGCCAGCGTGCTGACGCCGATATTAGTCGCCATTTTTCTGTCATAGATGGCTGCACTGCCGCAGATAAATTTGCTACAATCGCCGCCTATTTTTTCCTCCGACTATTCAAGGTTACAGACAACAGCATGTTTGAAGTTAATCCGGTGTACAACAGCATTAAAGATCTGACTGAACGCACAAATGTGCTTCGGGGGTATCTTTGACTATGATGGCAAAAAGGAACGTCTAGAAGAGGTGTCGCGCGAACTGGAAGATTCCGCTATATGGAATACGCCGGATAAAGCACAGGCATTGGGTAAAGAGCGTTCTGCACTGGAGCAAATTGTTGGCACCATCGACAAGCTGGACCGTGGTCTGGAAGATGTTGAAGGCTTACTGGAACTAGCGGTAGAGGCCGACGATGAAGATACCTTCGAAGAAGCCAAAGCTGAACTGGCTGACTTAGACAAGCAGTTAAGTTTGCTGGAATTTCGCCGTATGTTCTCCGGCAAAAATGACCAAAACGACTGTTATCTGGATATTCAGTCGGGCTCTGGCGGTACCGAAGCGCAGGACTGGGCCAGTATTTTAATGCGCATGTACCTGCGTTGGGGTGAAGACAAAGGCTTTAAGCCAGAGTTGTATGAAGTAACCGACGGTGACGTAGCCGGTATTAAAGGCTGCACCATCAAGTTTACCGGCGAATATGCTTACGGTTGGTTGCGCACCGAAACCGGCGTACACCGGCTGGTGCGTAAAAGCCCGTTCGATTCCGGTAACCGCCGGCATACTTCGTTTGCGTCGGTATTTGTCTCGCCAGAAATTGACGATGATATTGAAATTGATATCAACCCGGCTGACTTACGTATTGATACCTACCGCGCATCAGGTGCCGGTGGTCAGCACGTAAACCGGACGGACTCTGCGGTACGTATTACCCACTTACCGACGAATATCGTGGTGCAGTGTCAAAACGACCGCTCGCAACACAAAAACCGTGACAACGCCTACAAGCAATTACGCGCCAAACTGTATGAGTTTGAGCTGCAAAAGCAAAATGCCGAGAAGCAGGCGCTGGAAGATACTAAATCGGATATCGGCTGGGGCAGCCAAATTCGCTCGTACGTGCTGGATGACTCGCGCATTAAGGATTTACGTACCGGTATTGAAACCCGCAACACCCAGTCGGTGTTAGACGGCGATTTGGATAAATTTATTGAAGCCAGCTTAAAAGCCGGCTTGTAATTATTAACACTGAACATTTAAGCGTGAATCGATTTACCCTAAGCCAACCGGTTTGTTAGCGCAGCTAACCAGCCGGCACTAGCTTGCGATAATGACCTAACTAAAACTTCGACTTCAATCAGGAAAAGCACTATGTCTGACCAACAGCAGCCACAAGATGAAATTCAGGACGTAAACAAACTGATTGCTGAGCGAAAACACAAGCTGGCTGGCCTGCGCGCTGAAGGCTTTATGTTCCCGAACGACTTTCGCCGTGACAGCATCTCCAGCGACGTCATCGCTAAATACGATCACTTAAGCAAAGAAGAGTTAGAAGCGCAGAAAATTACGGTAAGTTTAGGTGGCCGTATAATGACGCGCCGTATTATGGGTAAAGCCAGCTTTACCACCATTGCTGATATGGGCGGCAAAATTCAGCTGTATGTGGCACGCGACAGCCTGCCAGAAGGCGTGTACAACGACCAATTCAAAAAGTGGGACTTAGGCGACATTATCGGCGCCACCGGCCACTTATTTAAAACCCAGACCGGCGAGTTAACGGTATGGCTAAGCGACATTCGCTTGCTGACCAAGGCACTGCGCCCGTTGCCGGATAAATTCCACGGCCTAACTGACAACGAAGCACGTTACCGCCAGCGTTACCTGGATTTAATCTCTAACGAGCAGTCACGCCATACCTTTTTAGTGCGCAGCAAAACCGTGGCCTATATTCGTCGCTTCTTTAACGATGAAGGCTTCTTAGAAGTTGAAACGCCCATGCTGCAGGCCATTCCGGGCGGTGCTTCAGCACGGCCGTTTGAAACACACCACAACGCGCTGGATATGCAGATGTTTTTGCGTATCGCGCCAGAGCTGTATTTAAAGCGTTTAGTGGTTGGCGGCTTTGAAAAGGTATTCGAGCTTAACCGTAACTTCCGTAATGAGGGCGTATCCACACGCCACAACCCGGAATTTACCATGCTGGAATTTTACTGGGCTTACGCTGATTACAACGACTTAATGGACTTAACCGAAAAGTTATTCCGTGGTTTAGCCGAGCACGTACTGGGCAGCACTGAAGTGCCGTATCAGGGCGAAGTGTTCGACTTTGGCAAGCCGTTTGCGCGGATGTCGGTTACCGAGTCTATTTTGCATTACAACCCAACAGTCACCAAAGAGCAGCTGGCAACCCGTGAGTCGGTAGCAGAGCTGGCAAAATCACTGGGCATTGAAGTAAAAGCCAACTATGGCCACGGCCGTATTTTAATGGAAGTGTTTGACGAGCTGGTAGAAACCAAGTTGCGGCACCCCACCTTCATTACCGAATACCCGGCAGAAGTATCACCGCTGGCGCGCCGTAACGACCACAACCCGGAAATTACCGACCGGTTTGAATTCTTTATCGGCGGCCGCGAACTGGGTAACGGCTTTAGCGAGTTAAACGATGCCGAAGATCAGGCCGAGCGTTTTCGTGAACAGGTCGCGCAAAAAGACGCCGGTGACGATGAAGCGATGTTCTACGATGATGACTTCGTTACCGCGCTGGAACACGGCTTACCGCCAACGGCAGGTCAGGGGATTGGTATCGACCGTCTGGTAATGTTACTGGCCGACG
>JBFKFH010000067.1:0-14425 GCA_041618685.1 Rheinheimera sp. | reverse complement strand
GGTTTAGAGTTTTATCATAATGTTACTGAGGATGAGCGATATATTGTATACAGCTATGCCAGTCCTTTGAGTGAAAGTATTGCAGTTCTAATGTTAGAAGATTTAGTTGAACATAAACGTATTCAATTAACGGAAGATACCTACAGTAGTTTAGGTGCAGCATTTAGCTCGGACTTTAAACAGATTGCCTATCATCGTTACTATGTGAATGGGCGCTGCAGTATCAGGATTGCCGATTTTAACCAAAAAGAATTCAAAGTCAGTTCTGATCGAGAATTGACAGCATGTGGTGAAGGCTCACCCTCTTCACGCGTAGCTTGGTCACCCGACTCAACATACCTGATTTATCCTACGATGAATGCTGGCAGGCAAATGGTATTGATGATGAAACCAGTCAATGGCGGAGCTGCTGAGCAACTAACAACACCGCCCCCGAGCAGCTTTGGTGATTATGCAGCAAGGTTCTCATTTGATGGGCGTAAACTGGCTTTTGTCAGAGGAGCTGGTAGTTCAGCTCAGCTTTGGTTACTCGATCTTACAAGTCGAGAGCTGAAGATGTTGGTAAATGTTACAGGAACATTACCGGGCAATGTGGGCTGGTCAGCGGATGATCGTTTCGTAATATACTCTTCAGCGCCTACTATTATTAGCAAGGTCGACATTGCTACAGGAACTTCGACAGTAATTGCTTACACGGACCATGGAACTCAAGAAATTCAAACGCTTCGCAATGGACAACTTTATGCTTCAGTTGGGAATTTTGCTCATGTAAATATCAAAGAAGTTAGTAATCAAATGAGGGCAGTAGAAGGTCTTAATAAAGTAGTATTTAGTTCAAATCGAAATGAAAATATTGTTGAATCCAATCCAATAGTTGGTGGACCAACGGCTGTAGTTTCCCGGAGATCTGGTTTGCCACAAGTTTGGCTTTTTTATCCGAATGGTAACCAGAAACAACTGACATTTTTCGAAAAAAACGTAAGGATCCGTAGCTTGGTTTTTGGACCAACTGGTGAGGATCTAATTGTTCAATTACACAACGAGATCTGGTTACTGTCTCGCGCAGGTGATTTGGTCAAAATCCCAACTAGCGACAATACAATAATATCGTCGCCAGCATGGGGTTCAAAAGGTGATTCAGTCTACTTTTCTGAGTCAAAGAATGGTCGTTGGCAAATTACCAGATACAACGTCAAAACGAAGGTAATTGATACCCCTCCTTATGCACTTGACCGAGAGTTCTACTTAGAAAGCTACGATGGCAAGTACACGTTTTGGCGAGATGCGATTAGTAAGCGTTTTTACATTAATTGGCTTGCAACAGGTGAAGTTGAAGAGCTTCCGATTTTTTTGCCGGAAAATCAGTTGTGGAATCAGTTCAAATCTATGTCATCGGGAATTTACTATGCTGAGCTATTTGATGATACCTACTACAAGCTGAAATTTTACGATGTTAAAACTAAAAAGATAGTAGAAGTCTTAGAAGACGAGCTTCTTTATCAGAGTCATTTTTCTGTTTCAGCAGACGAAAAACGAGTATTCATTTTGCAATCAGTGAGGGGAGACATTGATATTGCTAAGTTGGCATTGCCATAGGATTTTTGTAATCAATTTATACTTTTATGATCGAGTTTCTTTTAACGTTTGTCGTTAGTGTTCGGGTAACTTTTCAACCTCAAAAGGTAACCGCTGATGAAAACTTTAAAATTATCTCTGATTGCATTAAGTTTCAGTCTAACATCTGCCAGCTCTGTTGTTACACAACAGAACAGCTATGAATCTTCAGATACCATATTGCTATCTTGCATTACCCTTCCTTGGTGTGGAAGTGAATTGAGTAGCCCAGTGCCAACGCCTAAAGATGTTAAAACCGAAACTCAGGACGCAAAAGACGAGAAACTCGCCTGACATATCGTCTTACAAATAGAAACAATAACTATTCCTAATAGTTAAGGTATAATCCGCCCAGATAGTGTGAAGTTGGGCGGACCTTAATGTCTAATCTGGACCCTGTGGTACAAATTGGCGACTGGTATTATCAGGTGATCTACGGTCAGCTGTGGCCCGCCGATGTGCCATTCGATCCCGCTCAGGTTACCAGGCTGGAACCCCGGCTGCATAGCTTACTGAATTTCTTCCTGCTGCACCCCAACACTTTGCTGGCCAAAGATACGCTTATTGAAAAAGTCTGGCCTGCAGATGAAGGCACTGATGCGGCGGTAATGCGCGCCGTTGGTGCGTTGCGTAAAGTACTGGGTGATGATGTGCGTGCGCCAAGTTATATCGCTACCGTGTCAAAAAAAGGATACTGCTGGCTGGCGCCCATTAGCAATGTCCCGCCAATGGCTCGACAGTTTAAGATTGAACTGAATGACGCCGACGAAGGTGACGTGGCGTTGGCTGAAACGCCGCCGATATCGCGCTGGCCCTGGCGTTTCGTGGCAGCAACAGCGGCAGCAGTGTTGCTTGGTTGCGCCAGTCTGGCTTTTATATTGGCAACATTGACGGCTGAGCCATTGGTTAAGCTTCCCGATACTATCTCTCCCATTAGTGCGTTAAGCGGTCAGGAGTACTGGCCGGTGCTTAATGCTGCGCAAAGCAAAGTTGTATACCAGCATTTAGCGCCCGATAGCCAGACACTAAACTGGAGTGTGCAGGATCTGACTGATTTGAAGATTGAGCACCTACCGCAACAGTACCAACAATTGTCACAGGCCGTCTGGCTGGGCGAAGATGAAATCGTATTTCGTGGCCAAACGTTAGAGCAGCACTGTTATTTCTATCGGCAAAAGCTGCAGCCTGAGGCCGGTCAGCCAGTTGGGCTGTGGCCATGTCAGCAGGTTATGCCGCAAGGGTTAGTGCAATGGCGTGGGAAATGGCTGTGGCTGGACGCGAATACCAATCATGGCACTCAGTTGTGGACCGGTGTGCCAGGCTCGGCTGCGCGATTGCTGCGTGCTTTACCACATAGCTGGTACAAGCTTGAACAGATATTGCTAACAGGTGATACGTTGTACCTGTTGGCTGATGAAACGCAGAATAATAGCATCTTACTCAAACTCGAGTTGCCAGACGGTAAGCCGGAGTTGGTCAATCGTTTTCCCTATGTGGTTGGCCATTTCTCCCAGTGGGCTGAATCACAATTGTTGCTGGCACCGTTACATCTTGAATTGCAGATCCTGGATTTACCCGCATTAACCAGCCAGCGTCTTGGCCCGCTAACGCGCGAGCTGACTCAGGCGCTACGCTATCCGGGCCAGGTTCTAGCTACACAGTTTCTTGACTATACCACTGATATTTTCAAAGTGCAGACGCCTGCTACTAAGGCTGAAAGTATGAGCTTGCTGCCCTGGCATGTCAGCAATCGAAGTGAAAGGTTATTGGCTATAGACGGTAAGCAGGCCGCCTTTGTCTCAGAACGGGCCGGGCATAGTCAGATCTGGCTGGAGCAGGGCCGGGACAGTGCGCAGCTGACGCGTCTTAGTGAGCAGCAGCAGGTACAGCAACTACTCTGGCATCAACAAGACTTGCTGATATTAATAAACAGCCAGTTATACCGGTTGGATATGACCAGTCAGGCGTTAGTGCAACAGCCGATAGCCGTTGCTCAGCCAGGGCGTTTTGCAAGTTGTGATAATGCATTGTACTGGACTGAACTGACCGACACAGGCTGGAAGTTATACACAGAAAAAAATGAGCAAAAACAACTACTGCACAACGGTGTTGTTGACGTTCGCTGTGCACCCAATCATGCTTTACTATTGCAATTTGCGGCAGATCATCATCTGGTGCTGCGAACAACTGATGGCACCCTCAACAGGCTGCCGGTGCAAATAGATTGGCATACTCTTAATGCGGAACAATGGTTTAGTGATGGCAGTGGTATATATTGGCTGGCGCCGCAGGGGGCACAGTTACAGATATATCAGTGGGCTTCAGCGGTTCTTTCCACGATGGACTTGCCGATAGAACAACGACCGGTAGCAATATACAGCAATGGTAACGGTTTAGGCTATGTCGTGCGGCCAAGGCCGCACGACACCGATATTGTCTGGTTACAAAACCGCCGTTAAAGTTGCTTAAAGCTTTGTGCGGCAGCTTCTATGGTTTGCGCCAGATCTTCATCGCTGTGTGCCAGCGATAAAAAGCCTGCTTCATAGGCGGAAGGCGCCAGATAAATACCTTGTTGTAACATCAGATGGAAAAAGCGTTTAAATGCGTCAGCATTGCACTGCGTTGCCTGATAGAAGTTTGTCACCTCTGGCTCAGCGGTAAAGAAGAAACCAAACATACCGCCGACCTGGTTGGTGGTTAACGGTATACCATGTTTGCTGGCTGCAGCCCGAATGCCGCTGATAAGTTGAGTGGTTTTGTCGGTTAGTGCTTCGTATACACCGGGTTTACTGATTTCTGTCAACGCTGCTAAACCTGCGGCCATAGCAATGGGATTACCTGACAACGTACCGGCCTGATAAACCGGGCCAAGTGGCGCTATGTGCTGCATAATATCGCGTCTGCCACCAAAGGCACCAACCGGCATACCGCCGCCGATAATTTTACCTAGGGTTGTTAAATCCGGAGTGACATTGTAGACCGCCTGAGCGCCGCCCAGAGCAACGCGGAAACCGGTCATTACTTCATCAAAAATCAGCACCGCGCCATATTGATCACACAGCTGACGTAATCCCTCTAGGAAGCCTGCTGCAGGAGGAATACAGTTCATATTACCGGCTACCGGCTCTACGATAATGCAGGCGATATCGTCGCCATGCTCGGCAAACAACTGCTGTAGTTGAGCCAGGTTATTAAATTCACTGGTCAGGGTGTATTTGGCAAAATCAGCGGGTACGCCAGGTGAATTGGGTACACCCAATGTTAAAGCGCCAGAGCCGGCTTTGACTAATAACGAATCAGCATGACCATGATAACAGCCTTCAAACTTGACGATGGTATTGCGGCCGGTATAACCGCGCGCCAGACGAATGGCACTCATAGTCGCTTCAGTGCCAGAACTTACCATGCGTACCATTTCCATGCTCGGCACCAAACGGCTGACCATTTCAGCCATTGTCACTTCGGCCGGACAGGGCGCACCGAAACTCAGACCTTTCGACGCTGCGTCAATAACCGCCTGACGAATGGCCGGATGATTGTGGCCAAGTAACATTGGGCCCCAGGAGCCAATATAGTCAATATAGCGTTTACCATCAACGTCATAGAGATAAGCACCGTCAGCACGGTCGATGAATACAGGGGTTCCACCGACACTTTTAAAAGCCCGTACCGGTGAATTTACACCACCGGGAATGGTGTGCTGTGCACGTTCAAACAGTTCTGCAGAGATAGACATAAATCAGGTTCCGATAAGTAAAATGAATCAGCCAGTGGCTGAACTAGTCACTGTGTTTATTGCTATACCAGGGCACAGCACATTCATAATTGCTGACGATATTTTCCACTCCCAACGTCAGTGCAAACAGTGCCATCCTTACCAGGATGCCATTGTCTGCCTGGCGGAAAATCGCTAAATTTGGGTTCAGGTTTAAATCATTATCCAGTTCATTCGCTTCAACACGGGAGTCGCGGGGCAGTGGATGCATAATGACGGTATTCGATTTACAGTAGCGCGTGTAAATCTCCTGGTTCAGGCGGAATTTGCCACGGTATAAGTTAGCTTCGGCTTTGGAAGGAAAGCGCTCTTCCTGAATGCGGGTCTGGTACACAATGTCGGCACTGAGATTACCTTCGAGCACGTCAGTAATACTAACCTGATGGCCGGCATTCTCAATGGTAGCAATAATGTCATCAGGCATTGCCAGCTCAGCCGGTGAAATCAGCGTGAAACGCAGGTTTTTAAAGAGTTTAAGCAATTTAGACAGCGAGTGTACCGTGCGGCCAAACTTGAGATCGCCGACCATAGCGATATGCATACCATCAATGCTCTGACCGGAAGACGCCAGCTCGCGTTCTATAGTAAACAGGTCAAGTAGTGCTTGTGTCGGGTGCTCATTTGCGCCGTCACCACCGTTTAATACCGGCACCCGGCTACCCAGTGCAAACTCAGCTACAGAGCCGGCAAGCGGGTGGCGCATGGCAATCACATCGCTGTAGCTACTAATAACCCGAGCGGTATCGAACAGTGATTCACCTTTTGACAGCGCGGATGACTCCATGCCGGTGGTTTCGCGTACCTCACCACCCAGCAAGTTAAACGCGCAGCCAAAGCTAACCCGGGTGCGGGTGCTCGGTTCAAAAAACAGATTACCCAAAATAGCGCCGTCAAGTACTTTGGTGCGTTTTTGCCGGCTGGCATAAGGTTGCATATTGCGGGCTATCTGGAAAACGTGTTGAATAGTATCGCGATCAAACTGATTTACCGAAAGGATGTGTTCGCCTTTAAAGCTCATAGTCAGTGCTCTTTTCGCTGAGAGTTAACGCAGGCCGGAACCGGCAATGGACCGGCGCATTATACGGGAAAACACAGCTTAAAAGCGAATTTGCTACTGTGGTTTTAGATAAGCCAGTAGCACAATTGCCAGCAGAACCAATACCGGTAATTCATTAAAAATACGATAAAACCGAGGGCTGCGTTTATTACGGTTATGTTTAAAGTCAGCCAGTAGCTTGAAACAGTAAAGATGATAACCATAAAGCAGTGCGACCAGTACCAGCTTGTAGTGCAGCCAGTGGCTGTTGCTAAACCAGACGAAGCCGTAGCTATAAATCAGTAATAGGCCAAATAGTAGGGTTAACAGCGCAAAAGGGCTAACGAAGTACAGCAAGCGCCGTTCCATCACCTTAAATTCAGCATCGCAATCGGCGCTGCGGGTGCTGGCATGATAGACAAATAAACGTGGTAAATAAAAAATGCCGGCAAACCACGCAACCATAAAAAACACATGTAAGGCTTTGTATACAAGAATAATTGTCATAATAAATTGTTTTGTTTAACCAATAAGCTGCGTACCTGATCCCAGCGGATTATTCCTATCAGCTGCTGCTCTTCTTCGCGGTATATATACACGGCCCCTTCGCGTTTATCTTCCAAAATTGCGAAAACTTCTGCCATGGTTGCCTGATGGTTTAAACCTTGGAGTGGCAGATACTGCACGGCATTAGCCCCTGTCATGGACAATTGCACATCATAGCTGGCAAGTAAATATTCGCTGCTATTGGCATGGCGGCGTTGCACCAGTAATTGCTGAGGCGGTTCCAGAGAGTCCAACGCTTGCAGCACTTCTGCCTCTTCCGGATTGTCTAACAACTGGTACTGATCATCCAGCAGTGCCAACACACCGACTTTTTGTAACACGTCATCTGCCGGCGACAGCTTATAAGGCATTTGCAGAAAGTCCAGCTGCAACAGGAAAATAGACTTGTTATTGAAAAACTGTACGCCGGTAATGTATGCCGTGGTAATCACTAACATTGCAGGCACAATAATACTCGGGTTGTGCGCCAGTTCCATCACCGCCACCAGTGCTGCAAGCGGGGCGTGCATTGTCGCGGCCATTAAACCGGCCATACCCAAAACTGCATAAGTACCGGCAATACTGGTGTCGCCGATAATAGCTGAAGGAATAATGGCCAGTAGGGTGCCCAACACGATGCCGATACCAAAAATTGGCCCGATAACCCCGCCTGGCACGCCCAGACCAAGCGCGAACAAGGTTAACAGCATCTTACCAACAAATATGGTCAACAACAGGGCGACGTCATTTGGGGCGTTAACGGCATAATAAATAGCGCCGGTTTCAGCTCCCATCGCGTGAGGAATAAGGTAGCCGACCGCAGCAGTCAGCGCACCAGCTAACGCCAGACGCAGTATTAACGGCCAGTTTTTAAATAAGGTGATCAAGCGCATCATGTTCTTATTAAACACAAAGGCTACTGCACCAAATACGACACCACATAACACCAGATATGGCAGATGCCAGCCGCTCATGGTAACAATATTCAGCAGCGCCAGTTCATTGGCACTGCCAAAAACACTTTGTGTTACCAAAGCACCAACAACAGAAGACAACATAATTGGAATGAATACGTGGACGCGGTATTCGCGCAGTACCACTTCCATCACAAAGATAACTGCCGCCAGTGGCGTATTGAATGACGCTGAAATACCAGCGGCAATACCACAGCCTGCAAGAATACGAATGCTGTTGTACGGCAGCTGCAAATACTTACCCAGTGTACTGGCACCATAGGCACCAAGATGTACCGACGGTCCCTCACGGCCGACAGAAAAGCCTCCGGCCAGTGCCAGAATGCCGCCGAAAAACTGATTCAGTGTATTTCGCGTCGGCATGGTGCCATATTTCAATTTGATGCGATGAATAACGAAGGGGATGCCCAGCCGGTAATGTTTGTAACCGGTTATCCAGGCAATCGCCCCGATCAGAATGGCACCGCCTAGCGGCAGCATCCAGCGGATGTCGGCATCTACACTGGAGAAATCGTCAGTTCGGTCTAAGAAAAAACTCTGCAGGCCAACTATCGCCAGACGAAATAAGATAATTAGAATAGCCGCAGCCAGGCCACCTAACATGCCAAGCAGGCAGAGCTGCAGAGACGTTTGCGGTAACGCTAAACGCCGTTGTAATGACGGAAGCCAGATTTGCCAGCGCTGCATAAGCCATAACACCCGTGATAGTTAAGCCAGAGTTTAACATAAGCTGCTGACTATTCAGCCTAAATGTTGCGGCGGATAACTAAAACCCGACAAATTGGGCTAATACTTGAATAAAACAGTCAGGTATTAGATAATTTACACCTTAGCGAAACCTGTGGAGTTATTATGTCAGAGCCAGCTGTACCAATTGAATTTACTGAAGCTGCGGCCCGAAAAGTTGCCCTGCTGGTGACTGAAGAAGAAAACCCAGAATTAAAATTGCGGGTATACATCACCGGTGGTGGCTGTTCGGGTTTTCAGTATGGGTTTACGTTTGATGAAAAAGTAAACGATGGTGATTTTGTCGTGGAAAAGCAGGGTGTATCCATGGTGGTAGACCCGATGAGCCTGCAATATCTGATGGGTGGCGTGGTGGACTACACCGAGGGTCTGCAGGGGAGTCGCTTTATTGTGCAAAATCCTAATGCCACAACGACCTGTGGTTGCGGCTCTTCTTTTTCCGTTTAGTTTTTGTGTGAAATGTAAATTAAATGATACGATTATGCTACTGCTCAGCGCTGAGTCAGTAGCATAATGCACCACAGGCTAGAGCCAATAATCAGGTTAAAACCAATAATAAAACCGAAGCCCTTCCGCCCTTGCTTTATAGTCCAACCATGCTGCTTCAAGTACCAATACCAGAGCCCGCACATCAGCAGGGGCAGTAAAAACAATAGTTTTATCATGTAGCAGCTCTCCGCTGTGGCCTGATGTGTTGTCAGCCTTTTGCCAAATATGCTTATAAACAAGTAGTTTAAAAAATAGTGTAAAGTCTCTTTACAGTTTTTAACGCTTGTAGCTGTACGCTTATCGCATCCTGTGGTTTAATTAACCGATTTTTATTGCTTATTGCATTTGCAATAAGGTTTGGATGTTTGCAGGAAGTATTTTTATATAATAAAAGCGTAACACGCTGGGAGAAGAAAAAACATGAAAGGTACAAAAAGCGTTATTTCTGACGAGAACAAGCGGCTCTGCGTTTGGCTAAAGCGCCAACGTCAGGAAAAAGGCCACACTATGCGTAGCTTGTCAGAAATTTTAGGAACGCCGCATTCCTTTATTGGTAAAGTCGAAAACCAGGAGCGCCGATTGGATGTAATTGAATATGTCCGCTATTGCGAGGCGCTTGAGGTTGATCCCAGGGACGGATTAAAGCAGGTTCTATCTGCTTGATTACAAACAAAACGCCACTATTTAGTGGCGTTTTGTTTATCTGGACGGTACTTTGCCAACAATGCAATTAACAGCAACGCCGGTATCCCCATTATTGCCGTCATTATAAAAAACTGACCATAGCCTAACTGTTCCGCCCAGCTGCCGGAAAACCCGCCAATAAATTTGGGCAATAACAGCATTAACGAACTAAACATCGCATATTGAGTAGCGGTAAAAGCGAGATTTACCAATGACGATAAGTAAGCAATGAACGCACTTGTTGCGATACCCGCGCTGAGATTGTCTGCGGAAATAATCAGGGTCAGCCAGGCAATATCGTAGCCAATCTGACTCAAAGCAGAAAACAGTAAGTTGGTAGCGGCGCTAAGCAACGCACCTAAAAATAAGATACGTATCGTACCAAATTTACTGATTAACACGCCGCCGAGCGTCGCGCCAACTAGTGTCATAATCACACCATAAATCTTGGAAACGCTGGCGACTTCCTCTTTGCTGTAACCCATGTCCACATAAAACGCATTGGCCATAACCCCCATGACGATATCGGTTAGCCGATAACAGGCAATCAGTGCCAAAATTAATACTGCATGCCATTTATACCGGCTGAAAAAGTCGACAAAGGGAGCGACTACCGCTTGTTTAAGCCAGTTGCTAAAGCGGCTGAATACAGAACCCGCTACTTTGTTATGTTGCTGCAAAATACTGACAGGCTCTTTGCTGCATAACGTGGTGATCACTCCCGGTATCATACACAGCGCCATGAAGACATAAGCCTGTTGCCAGGCAGATAAGTCATAGTCGCTGCTTTGAGAGAATGCTGCGGCTAACCAAAGTGTTCCTGCCGAGGCCACTATCATCGCTAGCCGGTAACCTGTCAGATAGGCCGCGGCTAGTGCTGCCTGTAATTGCTCTGGTGCGCTCTCAATCCGAAAGGCATCAACATTGATGTCCTGCGTTGCGGATGCAACGGCAAGCATGACCGCAAACGCCGCCATCAGTGGCAGGTCGTGCTGTGGATCCATCGTAGCCATCATCAGCACCATTGCGACCACGGCTAGCTGTGATAATAGTAACCAACTGCGGCGGCGGCCCAGCGAATTATGCAGATAAGGAATTTGCAGATGGTCTGCTAAAGGCGACCACAGCCACTTAATGGCATAGGCAAGCGCCACCCAGCTGAAGTAACCTATTTCAGTGCGCGATACCTCAGCTTCACGTAGCCAGAACGACAATACGCCAAATACCAGCATCAATGGCAGGCCGCTGGAAAATCCGAGAACGAAAATCGCTAATACCCGACGTTGACAGTAAATACTCAGGCTTTTTAGCCAGGCAAGATAGTGGGGCAAGATACACCTAAACACAGCAATAGTTTGCTGTAGCTTACCTGCAAGTGATTTTGGGTCAAGTGTTTATGGCCGCACGCCAACGCAGTTTGGCGGCGCAACACCGCGGCCTTTCAAATAACAGATACAGTCCTGAATGCTTCTGCGCAATTGTTTGTCTTCACGCAACGTAATTGCAGGCCAAAATTCGAGTTGATGAATTAAATGCCAGAATACGCGTTCTCTATGGGTGTATGGCAATTGCAAGCGGGGATTTAGTTGCGCCCATTCTTCCAGTGTATCCCAGACGAACAGATGCAGCTCACTGTGCGGTAAGCGGCCACGAAAGTAGCGCGAGATATAAAATATCAGCTGCTGTGATTTCTGTTCAATGAATTGGCTTGACATACTTGACTTAACAGCACCCCGGTGGTTAACACTGGTAAGCCAAGTATAGCGGGTTTTAGGGCTCTGGCAGTACGATTGCGGTTTTTAGTAATACCTTTTCGACAGGCACATTGGGCCAGCCTAACTCCACTGACGTATCGGTCGGAATTGCTCTTATTTTATCAATAACATCCATGCCCTCGGTGATGTAACCGAAGACTGCATACCCCCAAGTACGGCCAGGGTCCAGATGTGTGTTATCAGCCAGATTAAAGAAAAACTGACTGCTGGCACTGTGTGGATCATTCAGCCGTGCCATTGCAATGGTTCCAATCTGATTTTTTAAACCGTTACCGGATTCATTAAAAATAGGTTTTAATTCTTCAATGGCTTTGTAGTTTGCATCATAGCCGCCACCTTGCAGCACAAATTCTGCTTCTAAGCGGTGGAACAGGGTATTGTTATAGCTTTTATTTTTCACATAACTGAGAAAGTTATTTACGGTGATTGGCGCCCGGCTGCGATCAAGCTCTACAATAATATCGCCGTGCGACGTCATCAGTTTTACTTTTGGATATAAATTATTAGGTTGTATAAACTGCCCTGCATCAGCACTGACATGCAGTGCGGCGACAGCAAATAATACCGCTAGCATCCATCGAAGCATATTACCCCCTGACTGCCTGGTGCCAGCTATTATCTTGCAGTAGCTGCGCCAAAACTTGTTCAATTAATACTCTTAGTTCACGTTCAACTGCAGCAACATCCATGGTAAAGGGCGCAGTAAAGCTGCTATCGCCAGAGTATGTCTTGTTAAAGCTACCGTTGGCATTTTGTACTACCACTGTTAGCACCACCTGGTTTGTTACCGCATGTTCAAGAGTGCGTTGTTCTACCAGCGCTTGCAGTTGGTTAATTTTTATTGTCATTTGCGTGTCGCTGTTAACGTCCAGAACCGCACCCTGTGCAATAAGCGCTTGTGACAATGTTTGTTCTAACTGCGCTCTGATGTCATTTCGCGTGGCAATTTGATCGACCTTTTCGCCATTGCGCAGACGCAATGAAAAAGGCCTGCCACGTTCATCTGTGACAGCGAAAGCAAAACGGCTTTGTTGTAATTGATTAGACTGAGACCAGAATACCTGGGGTGCGAGTATAAAGCTTGGTACCGGGCTGCTGCAGCCTGCTAACAGCAAGGCGGCTAATAATAGAAAGCGCATAGTTAACTCCTTTTGATTACTTCTAAAATGACAAATTTCGGATCAGCGGCCAGCTGACGGCAATTCCCAAATATGCGTTGCAGCGTTTCGGCATAGCCCAGGTGACGGTTAGCCACAATGCGTAAATGACCACCTTGTTTCAGTACCCGCTTGGCATCATTAAACATCTGGCTGGCGATGTGGCTGGTTACCGCCTGTTGTTGGTGAAAGGGCGGGTTACATAACACGTAATCAGCAGTCTTATCGGCTTGCTGGCTTAAGCAATCATCAACCATAAAGTGGCATTGGCTTAGTGAGTCGGGCAGATTTTCTGCAATACTTTGCCGTGCCGACTCAACTGCCATATAAGACTCATCGCAAAATACCATTTTAATGGCTTTATTCTGGCTCAAAAGTGGCAATCCCAAGACTCCGTTACCGCAGCCTAAATCAATCACCGTCTGGCCATCATCAAGCTGAGGCAGATGTTGCAAAAAGAAACGTGCGCCCTGATCAAGTTTTTCGCGGGAAAATACATTGGCATGGTTAACCAGCGTAAAAACACTGTGCTCAAGTGGCCAGCGTAGCGGAAAGCTAACCGTGTCGGCGTTGCGGCGTTGTGGGTTGAACTGGCATTGGATCAGGCGGCATTTTTTTACCGCTAACGAGGCGCTCGCGGTACCCAGGCACTGATCAAATAAGGCCAGTACATTGCGACTGATATCTTTCGCTTTGGCGCTTGCTAAAATAATGCTGTCAGTGCTGACGACTTTTGCCAGTTGTTGCAAAATGTACTGCAGGTAACTGTGATTATTTGGCAATTTTAGCAGTACGATATCTGGTTGGTCGGGGTAAGGAGCCAGGCTGGACTGCTGAGTAAGCCCATTTAAACCCAACCCGTTTTGTTCACGATTATATCGTGTGCCTTGTTCTGCCAGAACAGAGTCATTTACCTGCACCTGTGGATATTCCGCCAGCGCACAGGACAGCGTGCCAAAACTATCATGTATGATTAACAGCTTAGGCTGTCGCTGCTGCTCGGTAACAAATTGTGTAATGGCCACTGCGGCGTGTTGCAATAATAGCTCGTCGGCCGCATCCCAGGCCTGTAAGCTGGTGTTAGGCTGATGCAAAGGCCAGCGATATAACTGCAAATTGCCGGCGGCATAGTTAAAGGTAGTATTCATAGTGACACGGGTGACGGAATAATATGAGCATTTTGACACGGCAACCGCATAGCGACAACCAGCAATACCCAGCGCAGCAGTTTAGTTTGCCCGACGCCAGCCTGACACTGTGGCCAGATTGGTTGTCGTCAGCCGAAAGTAACCTATTACAACACCAGTTGCTGCATCAACTGCCTTGGTCGCAGGACAGCATTGTACTGTTTGGTAAATCGGTTAGAATACCGCGCCAGCAGGTATGGATGGGCGATTCACACTGTAGTTATCGCTACTCCGGGACCACGTTTGTGCCTCAGCCCTGGCATCCTCTGGTGCAACAACTGGCGCTAAGGGTTAGTCAGTTTTTGCAGCAGCCGTTTAATTGTGTGCTGCTGAATTTATATGCCAACGGACACCAACATATGGGCTGGCATGCGGATAATGAAGCCGAATTAGGGCATGCCCCGTCAATTGCCTCTGTTAGCTTAGGCGCAAGCAGAAAGT
>JBFKFH010000066.1:0-14429 GCA_041618685.1 Rheinheimera sp. | reverse complement strand
CAGGTCGCACACCTGGGCTACCATCAGGGTTAATAACGCATAGCTGGCGATATTAAATGGCACTCCAAGAAAAATATCCGCACTACGCTGATACAGCTGGCATGACAGTTTGCCGTCATTAACGTAAAACTGAAATAACGTATGGCACGGTGGTAAAGCCTGCTTACCCAGAGCCGCATTTTCTTTCGGTGATAATGTAGTGTCAGGCAGCAGTGCTGGATTCCAGGCGCTGACAATTAACCGCCGTGAGTCAGGTGTGCGCTTAATATCAGCAATAAGCTGGCTTATCTGGTCAATTACCCTGCCGTCAGCGGCTAACCAGCTGCGCCATTGTGCACCATAGACCGGGCCTAACTCACCATTTTCTGTGGCCCAACCGTCCCAAATCGATACGCCATGCTGCTGCAGATAACCGATATTGGTGTCGCCTTTTAAAAACCATAGCAATTCATGGATAATCGAGCGCAGATGACATTTTTTCGTCGTAACCAGCGGAAAGCCCTGTTGCAGGTTAAACCGCATCTGATAGCCAAACACGCTAATAGTGCCTGTGCCGGTGCGATCCGTTTTTTTATGCCCATGCTCCAGTACATGCTGCATTAGTTCAAGATACTGCTTCATGCCTTAACCACCTGTTTAGTTGCTTTACTGCGTCTGGTATAGGCATAAATTATTAGTGTGATACCGGCTATGATCATTGGCAGAGACAACCATTGTCCCATCGACATGCCGGCTGACAGCACACCAAGGTGTGCGTCAGGCTCCCGATAAAACTCAACAAAGAAGCGGGCGCTGCCATATCCGAGTAAAAATAATCCACCTAAACTGCCGGTTGGCGGGTTTGTCCGCCGATAAAGCATAATAAGGATGAACAGCACAACGCCTTCCAGCGCAAACTCATACAACTGCGATGGGTGGCGGGGTAAAGCACCGCCGCCGGGAAATAAAACGGCCCAGGGTACATCCGACGGACGCCCCCATAGTTCGGCATTAATAAAGTTACCCAATCGTCCTGCCGCCAGTCCCAGCGGAATAAGTGGTGCGACAAAATCGCCCAGTTGCAGATAAGCTTTCTGATTGCGCCAGGCAAACCAGGCCATGGCGACTAAGACACCAATTAACCCGCCGTGAAACGACATACCGCCGGTCCAGATCTTAAATAGGTAAAGCGGGTCACTGAGAAAGAAATCGAATTGATAAAACAGCACGTAACCAACACGACCGCCAACTATTACGCCGAGAAAGCCAATAAAGAGTAAATCGCTGACCTGCTGCTCGGTCCAGCCTGAACCCGGCTTTTTAGCCGCCTGGTTAGCCAGCCACCAAGCCAGCCCAAACGCGACCAGATACATTAAACCGTACCAGCGCAGACTTAACGGGCCTAACGAAAAAATTACCGGGTCAATTTGTGGAAACGTAATATAACTTGCTGACATAACTCCCCTTAACTCAACATCATTTTCGCTGCAACCAGCAATAAAAATATGCCAAACACACGCTTAATTGTTAAAACCGGTAATTTAACTGTCAATTTCGCCCCTAAAGGCGCTGTAAAAACTGACGTCGTGACGATACCAAGCAGAGCCGGTAAATAGATATAACCGACAAAGCCATCCGCAAACTGGTAGTGCTGCCAGCCCGCAACCACATACCCCAAAGTACCAAACACAGCAATTGCAATACCACTTGCAGCGGCACATCCAATGGCCCGGCGCATATCAATAGAGAAATAATTCAGCACCGGCACAAACAAAGCACCACCGCCAATGCCGAGTAAGCTGGCAATGCCGCCTAAAAACGCTGACATAGAGACAATAGATGCTGTACCGGGCAATGTTTTTTTACCCACCGCTGAGCGAGAGCCTAACATTCGCAACGACAACAGCAAAACTGCACAGCCGAAGATCAATTGCAGCGTGCCGCCGCTAATATTATGCGCCAGATAACCAACACTCCAGGCCCCCACGGCCGCCCCTGCCATCATCGCAGAAGCGACTGGCCAGGGTACATTCCCCCAGCGATGATGGGCAATGACCGAAGATGTTGCAGTAATAATGATCGATGCCAAAGAGGTTGCAATCGCTACCAGTATGGCCTGATCGGCTGGCACCACACCAAACGCAGGTAATAACATCACCAGCGCAGGCACCACTATCAGTCCGCCGCCAATGCCGAGCAAACCGGCGGCAAATCCAACCAGGGCTCCCAACAGCAGCGTTATAGCAATCAGACTTAACACAGACATCTCTTTTTATTAGCCCGCCGCACGGTATTGTGCAGTCGAGACATTGATAAGCTGTTTTCAGGCACGGAGCTGACTTAATAAATGTTTCTGTTCCAAAAAGCGTTGCATATGTAATCTTACCTGCCGCGCAGACTGACAAGCTAGTACTTCAGGTAGCAATAATGCCAGTTCAGACATTTCGACCCGCCGTAGCAACCATTTAATTTTCGCCAGGTTGCTGCTATTCATACTGAAATTATCGTATCCCATGGCAGCAAGAAGCAGCACACCTGAAGGCTCTCCAGCCAATTCGCCACACACACTGATAGGAAACTGCAAGCCCTGCGCCTGTTGTATCAGCTGATGCAATGCGCGTAAAACTGCCGGGTGCATCGCATCGTACAGACCGGCCACTCGCGGGTTATTGCGATCCACCGCCAGTAAATACTGGGTCAGATCGTTAGTACCTATCGAACAAAAATCTACCTTGCGCGCCAGCTCTGGTAACTGATACATAATCGACGGCACTTCAATCATCACGCCAATTTTCGGCTTAGGCACAGCAATGGCTAATTCGTCACTAACCTCAAAACTGGCTTGCTTAATCAGCCGTACCGACTCGTCTACTTCGGCCAGATCAGAAATCATCGGCAGTAGGATATGCAGGTTATTCAGTTCCAGGTTAGCCTTTAGCATCGCGCGCACCTGTACCAGAAAGATCTCAGGGTGATCCAGTGTCAGGCGAATTCCCCGCCAGCCCAGAAATGGATTTTCCTCTACGATGCTAAAATAGGGTAATGCTTTATCGCCACCAACATCCAGGGTGCGCATAATGACAGGTTTGTCCGGATAGCTCTCTAGTACTTTACGGTACAACTCGATCTGTTCTTGTTCAGTCGGAAACCGGCTGCGCATAATAAACGGAAATTCAGTGCGGTATAATCCGACCCCGCTGGTATATTTCGGATCCGTGGTTTCCAGTTCTATCGCCAGACCACTGTTAACCATTAAGCTAAACTCGGCGCCACAAATAGATTTCGCCGGCAAGGCTATTTCAGCCAGATAACGCGCATTTAACGCGGCATCTTCGCTAATCAGCCGCTGATATTCCTGACAGATAGCTTCTACCGGCGATAACAGGATGTGACCATGATAGCCATCAACAATCAGACGCTGTCCCTGCCAATGCAGCAAGGGCAAGTCATTAACGCCCATCACAGCCGGAATACCCAACGCCCGCGCCATAATAGCCGCGTGTGAATTGACAGAACCTTTCAGGGATACAATGGCGACTAATTGCTCGCGTGGCACTTCTGCCAGCATAGTCGCTGTCACGTTATCTGCCACCAACACAACTTTTTCTGGTAGCTTAATTTTTCGCTGTTCAGTATCCAGCAGATTATTTAAAACACGCTGGCCCAAATCACGAATATCAGTGCCCCGCTCTCGCAAATAGGGGTCATCCATATCATCAAACTGGCGGGCAAATTTTTCTACCACCCGTTTTAACGCGCTCTTTGCACACCAACCGTCTGCGATCTGCTGTTCTATTTCACGTCCCAGGCTGGCCGCATCCAATAACTGATGGTAAACGTCAAAAATGGCCAATGCATCCGGTGGTAAGTGACCACTCATACGCTCGGCTAAACGATTAAATTCTGCTTTGGTAATTTTTACCGCGCGATAAAAATAGGCCAGTTCTTTATCCGGCTCGTCCGACCGTTTTAGCGAAATGGCGTTGAAATCATTTGCCGGTTCCAGCACATACGCATCGCCTATCGCTATACCCGGCGCACCTGGCCAGCCCTTGAGCTGCCCGGTCTGCGTTTGGCTGGGGCTACTTTCACTTGCTGCCTGGCGCATTTCAGCATTAGCCAGCACAGACGCCAGCTGCGCACCGAGTGTGACCAAAAATGATTCTTCATCTTCGTTAAATACGCGTTCGGCGGCCTGCTGAATCGTCAACACGCCAAGCACTTTACGATGATGGATTATCGGGCAACCTAAAAACGCAGAGAAACGATCTTCGCTGACTTCCGGGGTAACTTTAAAACGAGGATGAAGATGAGCTTTTGCTAAGTTAATTGGCTCTTCGCGCTGTCCAACCCAACCAATAAGCCCTTCGGAAAAGCCAATAGCAATGGTACCAATAGCTTGAGGATTTAAGCCATCGGTAGCCATCAACATAAAGTGCTGTTGTTCATAATCGGCAAGATAAACTGAACAACATTCTGTTGCCAGCGCTTGCTTTACACTTGTCACTAAGCCAGCTAATGCGTTTTGTAGTACTGGCTCTTGCGCTACATCCTGAACAATTCGCCTTAACTGGCTTAACATAAGAGCCCCATCTTCAGTCTAGCTAGTTGTTGAAACTGCTTAACTAACTCTTCTTCTTACCTTCGCGGCGGATAAACGGCAAAGCGACCGGGGCAAATTCTTTCATGACTTTTCGGTAAACTTCTCGTTTAAATGCAACCACCTGACGTACCGGATACCAATAGCTAACCCAACGCCAGCTATCAAACTCCGGATGAGTGGTCTTTAACAAGTTTACATCTTCGTCAGCACAGGTCAGCCTAAGCAAGAACCACTTTTGCTTTTGGCCAATACACACCGGGTTACTGTCTTTTCGAATTAAACGCTTAGGCAGTTTATATCTCAACCAATGCTTTGTTGTGGCAATAATCTCCACATCGTCAGCGGTAAGACCTACTTCTTCGTGTAACTCACGGAACATGGCTTGCTCCGGCGTTTCACCATCATCAATGCCACCCTGTGGATATTGCCAGGAATGCTGACCATATCGTTTTGCCCAAAACACCTGTCCCTGGTGATTACAAATCACTATGCCGACATTGGCCCGAAAACCTTCGGCATCGATCACACAAACCTCTGGCGGATCATAAAACAATATGTAAAAGATTCTTTCATAAAGTCGGGGCTTGGGCAAACGGTATTTTCAGCACAACTTCTACATAGTTATCCACAGCAAGGCGGCTCATAAATAACACAACCCAACCTTTTTCACAGAAACTGTTGATAAAACTGTGCGCAACACTCAATAAAGTTCTGCATAACTTAACAGACTATAGTTTAACCATATAAAAATAGCCAATCTAAACTATTAATATCAATGAGTTACAATACAACCAACCCAATAACAAAGTGAATTTAGCTGTGTGCAAGTTAGTCTGCTGCGTTTTTAAGCAGCCAACCGGGTTGAAAAATGCTAGCGTATGGCGAATTCTGTTAAAGATGGCTGTTTATGCGCGCACCACCGGCATCATTGGATGAATTACTGGCCCGAAGCCTCGCTCTGGCAGGCTTAACGCTGGGACAAATTGCCGCCCAGCTGCAACTGGCTATACCCGAGAACCTGCAAAAAGATAAAGGCTGGGTGGGTCAGTTGCTGGAACAAGTATTGGGGGCCAGTGCGGGTTCTAAGGCCGAGCCGGATTTTCCACATCTGGCCGTGGAGCTTAAAACCTTACCCATTGATCAACAGGGTAAACCGCTGGAAAGCACCTATGTCTGCGTGGCGCCGCTAACTGGTGTAGCCGGACAACAATGGTCAGAATCCTGGGTGTGCAGAAAACTGCAACATGTGTTGTGGGTGCCGGTATTGGCAGAGCGGCAAATCCCCTTAGCACAGCGTATAGTGGGTACGCCTTTTTTATGGCAACCCAGTCTTGCGCAACAGCAAGCGCTGCAACAAGACTGGGAAGAGCTGATGGAGAAAATTTGCCTCGGTGGCATAGCACGTATTCATGGCGCTCAGGGTAAAGTACTGCAGCTACGGCCTAAAGCTGCAAACAGTAAGGCCCTGACAGACGCCATTGGTGAACACGGTGAACCTATTCGCACACTCCCCCGCGGTTTTTACTTAAAAGCCAGTTTTACAGCCAGCCTGTTGCAGCATCAGTTTGACCTGGCCTAATTACTGTACTTATCCATAATTTCACGGTATTTGCCTGTGCTGCGCAAAAGTGCCAAGCCAGTATTAAACTGCTCAACGCGTGCCTGAGGAACAGAAACTTTACTAAACATAACATAAACATCTGAGCTACCAAGGCTGATACTGTGCGCACTGATATATTTATCTAGCCCTTTTCGCCGTAAAATAGACGCGCCGACAAAACTATCTTCGAGTAAGCCATCAATTTCTTCGTCCAGCAAGCGTGCCATATTTAACTCGCTGATAATGGCGCCGACAAATTTAGTGCGCAATGTTTCATCGGCATACAATGCTGCAACTTCATCACCGTAGTAGTATTCGTTTACGACGCCAACCTTATGCCCGGCCTCAACAAAAGCCTTAATGTTGTCGTAGGGTAAATCTGCCTGTTCTTGGCGCACATACAGCTGAAAGCGCTCTTGACGATAAGGCTCGGAAAAATACGCAAAGGCTTCCCGCTCTTCCGTTTTCGACGCCCCGAGCACAAAGTCGACCTCACCGTCTTTTAACAGCGTCAACAGTTCAAGCCAGCTCCCCTGCACAACATTCAACTGACAGCCCATATCGGCAGTCACATGCTGAACCAGCTCAACATCAAGCCCGGCGACATTATTGCCAACTGTCATATACTGATAGGGCTCCCAGGCATCCATACCCATCGTCAATTCGCAGTTAGCTTTCTCAGCAGGCTTGGCGACCGGTTCGGGTACAGCAGCAGAGATTTGGCTTTGCTCAGCAGGCTTACAACCCAATAGCGAAACTATCGCTACACTAACCAACAGCATGTACATTTTCATATTACACCTCAAGGCGTTACCATTCTGTTCCAAGCTTAGTGTATAACTTTCAACTCTGCTGCCTGATCCGTTGCAACAGGTTGAAAAAGTGTGATTAGCTATCGCCTTGCTGGTCTGTCGGCCCCGGCATTACTGGCTTAATATGCTTACGTGGCGCCCCAAACAGCACTGTGGGTATTTGCCGCCACGACATCAGCGTAAGGCAGTCATGCAGCATACGGCGCCACTCATAAAACGTAATAGTAAGGGGGTTATCAGAGGTAAAGTCATCGGTAATGCCGTAGCGGCAAGGCTCACTGTCTTGTTCCGCGACAAAGCTGCCAAACAGCCTGTCCCAGATAATTAATACACCGCCGAAATTCTTATCTATGTACATGGGGTTGCAGGCATGATGCACCCGATGATGTGACGGCGTATTAAATACCCACTCTAATACACCAAGCTTTTTGACCGCTTGAGTATGAACGAAAAACTGAAACGCCAGATTTAGGGCAACCACGGCAAACACCAAGGCAGGAGAAAAACCCAGCACGATCATTGGGGTCCAGAACAGCCACATACCCGACAATGGATAGGTCAGACTCTGGCGAAATGCGGTACTGAAGTTCATCAGCCTAGAGCTGTGATGGGCAACATGTGACGCCCACAGCCAGCGGATATGGTGTGACGCGCGATGAAACCAATAGTAGAGAAAATCCTGCAATACAAAAGCCAGCAGCACAGTGGCTGCGTTGAGTTCAATATCATACAACCGGAACTGATGTAGCCAGAGAAAAAATGGCATCAGCAACAATAGCGCCAGCATATCACTACTTTGATGCAGTAAGGCCAGCACGGCGTTTGCTGCCGAGTCCTGCCAGCGATATAACGCTGGCTGCACGCTGCGCGATCGATACCACTCCCAGGCAATGAAACCGAGAAACAACGGGCTAAGTGCCAATAGAATGAGCTCAACAGGGATCATCAATCAATATCCGTTCGATGTTAGTACCTGCCGATATTACTGCAAAGTGTGGCGGAACTCTATGACACAGAATGATACGACTTCGAAACGTAGCGCCTGTAGTAAATAGCCGATAACGAAAAAGGCGCCTGTTGGCACCTTTTTCGTTATCGGCTATTTAGTGTAATGAATAAGCTGCTTAATAACGTGCTAAAAACTCGGCCCGGGTACGGCCATCATCTTTAAAAATACCGCCCAGTGCCGTGGTCTGAGTTTTCGAATTCACATCCATCACCCCACGCGATTTCACACAATAATGTACGGCTTCCATCGTCACCGCTACATTGCTGGTTTCCAACAAGGTTTGCAGTGCCACCAGTATTTGTTGGGTTAGCCGCTCCTGCACCTGCGGGCGCTGAGCAAAAAAGCGCACTATGCGGTTTATTTTGGACAAGCCGATAATACGTTTTTCCGGAATATAGGCCACCGTAGCATTACCATCAATGGTGACAAAGTGATGCTCACAGGTACTGGTAAAGCTAATATCCTTCACTTTAACCATTTCTTTAACCTGCATTTTGTTGTCAATCAGCGCCATCTTTGGAAAATTGGCATAGCTAAGGCCACCGAATATCTCATCGACGTACATTTTTGCTATGCGATGCGGCGTTTCCTGTAAGCTGTCATCATTCAAATCCAGCCCCAGGGTGCTGACAACCTCAGCCATCAACGCGCTGATTTTGTCGTACTTCTGCTCGCGTGACAGGCCATTTTCCAGCATCGGGGTTTCAAGGCCCTGGCTTTCCAACGCACTGCGTACCAATATTGCTTCTTCTGATAACATAACTACATCCACCCCGGCTTCGATGACCATAATACGTGCCGTTAAAGCCGATAGTTTACGGGGAAAGACATTTTTTTGCCATTTTTATGCAAAGTATCAGCCCCAGCAGATAAAATTCGGGGCTGTGCAGCTGGCAGCTATTACTGAACTAAAGACAGGGCTTCAAGCAACTCACGCGGCTCTACTTCAGGGCCGTTCAAGCTTTCATCCCAGTTAGTGCCAATTAACACGCCATCGTCGTACATTTCTTTTAACCAACCGTCACAAAACACATCCAGCGGAATGGCTTCCGGCTTATACACAGCCCATTCTTCCGAGCAATGAGCTTTGGCAGACGCTTCATCAGACCAGAATGGCATAACATCGGTATCTTCAAACTCGACGGATTCAACCACCAGCAAGTCTTCACCATCGGCTAACACATAAACCACACCATGGGTTTTTGCTTCTTCAACAAAACGTTGAAAATTTGGATCTTGTGCAAACTGACTCATATTGATTCTCACCCCGGATAAATAGTTAGCACTATTAGACCAGAAAGCAGGGCGATAAAGCGAGTTTTATCTTGTACTACAGCCCGCTTACTTTCCCTGAGCAGAGAAAATAACGTACAATTGCCAGCACTATTTCAGGCTGAGATAAACGTAAAATTATGGCTCAATATATTTACTCTATGCACCGCGTGTCGAAGGTGGTTCCGCCTAAGCGCACAATCTTAAAAGACATTTCATTATCGTTTTTCCCCGGCGCCAAAATTGGTGTTTTGGGTTTAAATGGTTCGGGTAAATCTACCCTGCTACGCATAATGGCGGGTGTAGATAAAGAGTTTGAAGGCGAAGCCCGGCCATTAGCCGGTACCAAAATTGGTTATTTGCCGCAGGAGCCAATACTGGATGCCAGCAAGACCGTGCGTGAAATTGTTGAAGAAGCCGTCAGCGATGTAAAAAATGCGCTGACCCGGTTAGACGAGGTATACGCGGCCTATGCCGATGAGAATGCAGACTTTGATGCACTGGCACGTGAACAGGGAGAGCTGGAGGCGATGATACAGGCCAAAGAAGGCCACAACCTGGACAATACGCTAGAGCGTGCTGCCGACGCACTGCGCTTACCGCCGTGGGATGCAAAAATTGAGCATCTGTCTGGTGGCGAACGCCGCCGGGTCGCTATTTGCCGGCTATTGTTAGAGCGGCCGGACATGCTGCTGCTGGATGAGCCAACCAACCACTTAGATGCCGAATCTGTTGCCTGGTTAGAGCGTTTCCTGCACGACTACCCTGGCACGGTCGTGGCCATTACCCACGACCGTTATTTCCTGGATAACGTCGCCGGCTGGATCCTCGAACTGGACCGTGGTTACGGCATTCCATGGGAAGGTAACTACTCTTCCTGGCTGGAGCAAAAAGATGCCCGTTTGCAGCAGGAAGAAAAAACGGAGAATGCCCGTCAACGTTCTATTAAGCAAGAACTGGAGTGGGTGCGCACTAACCCCAAAGGCCGTCATGCCAAGAGTAAAGCGCGGATGGCGCGGTTTGAAGAGCTGCAAAGCCAGGAATTTCAAAAGCGTAACGAAACAAACGAGCTGTTTATTCCGCCAGGGCCGCGTTTAGGTGACAAAGTTTTAGAAGTCAGCAAGCTGCGAAAATCCTTTGGTGACCGCTT
The DNA here is from genome assembly GCA_041618685.1 of Rheinheimera sp. Taxonomy (GTDB): domain Bacteria; phylum Pseudomonadota; class Gammaproteobacteria; order Enterobacterales; family Alteromonadaceae; genus Alishewanella. Next base: position 4,004 of record JBFKFH010000066.1, on the reverse strand, counting down.
ATTGATCGACGATTTAAGTTTTAGCATTCCCAAAGGTGCCATCGTAGGCATTATCGGCCCGAATGGTGCGGGTAAATCTACGCTGTTTAAAATGATCAGCGGCACCGAACAGGCTGACTCAGGTGATATTAGTGTTGGCGATACCGTGCAACTGGCCAGTGTTGATCAGTTCCGTGACAACATGAATGCGAAAAACACCGTGTGGCAGGAAATATCCAATGGTCAGGATATGCTGCAAATTGGTAGCTTTCAGATCCCAAGCCGCGCGTACGTTGGCCGGTTTAACTTCAAAGGTAACGATCAGCAGAAGTTTATCGGTGAATTATCCGGTGGCGAGCGTAACCGTGTGCATTTAGCCGCACTGTTAAAGGCTGGCGGCAATATGTTGCTGCTGGATGAACCCACCAACGACCTGGACGTTGAAACCCTGCGCGCATTGGAAAATGCGTTGCTGGACTTCCCAGGCTGTGCAATGGTTATTTCGCATGACCGTTGGTTCCTCGATCGCATTGCCACCCATATTCTGGATTACCGCGATGAAGGTAAGGTCAATTTCTTCGAGGGTAACTATTCCGACTACGAAGCCTGGTTAAAAGCGACCTACGGCGCCGAAGCTTTGGAACCGCACCGGATAAAATATAAAAAAATCTGATGTAAAACGCCCGTAACAACGGGCGTTTTTTTATTACGGATGTTGGTAAGCAGAAGACATTATCTCAACATAGCGCTCAGTAGCCGCAACGACACTATGCGCATGCCGCAACTTCCCGATTAACGCCGGTGAGGTTTGTAAGCTGGCTGCCAGCCACGTGTGTTGCCTGAGCTCTGGTATTGCATAAACAAACTGCACATTGTGCGGTGCAACCCCCAACATATCGGCCATGTCAGCAAGTGCAACCGGATCGTCAATCACCAAATCGACCTTGCCATTAAGCAACAGTTGCCAGGACTCGGTGATATCGGCAGCAATGACCAGCTGCTGCCCCGGTTTAAACCCTTTACTCATCAAGAAATTGGCCGAAATATCATCACGCTGCACAGCGATAGTGTAGCCGGTAGCGTCAGACAGCGACGTAATGCTGATATCTTTTCGCCAACCCAGCGCAACAAACCCCAACTGATAAGAGGCTACCGTGCCGATCCAGCGAAATTCTGACTCTCGATCAGCCGTCCGCGCCATATTGTAAATCAGCACATTCGGCTGAGTACGTGCTATGTGAAAGGACCTGGCCCAGGGATATAGTTCAATATCAGCGCTAACACCGGCTAAGTTAAGTACCGCCTGCACCAACTCCGTACTTAAACCGCCAACCTTACCGTGCTGCAGTGTTTGATGTGGTGGTGACAACTCTGTGACAACGCGCAGTTCTGTTTGGGCTAACGCAGTACAACTGAGGCAACATCCTAGCCACACGACAAGTCTTAACATATCCGCATACTACAACGTCTGCACAGTGCTTGAAGCATAGCCCAATGCGCTAGCGGCGCCAGTGCAGAAGCTGCAGAAAAAAACCACATATTAGTCAAATTGACCAAATTCAGTAGTTAATCAAGCCATAAGCTAATTTTCAGCAGCCATCAGCCAATATTTTATTGTTAATATTCAAACAGTTAGATAAGCCATACAAGCTGGCACATAGCTTGTAATAGCCTTTATGTCGTTAACCAAAAATGAATAAAGGAATAGAAGATGAAAACTTTAACTGCACTACTACTGGTTTCTGTTGTTTCTGTAGGTATCACTACCTCTGCCCAGGCCGCTACGATTACTGACACCTTAACGGAAGTGGCCACTACACAGCTGGCTGAGCTTAGTAACACTATCCAGCAACAAGCAAAAAATGCACTGGAAAAGACGGCTGCAGAACTGTTCTTCGCTACCGGCAGCGAGCTGGCAGAGCAAACTGTTGCCAACACAGCCAAGCCGGGTCAGGACAATGCAGCTAAAAAAGAATAGCGGGTAACATATGGTCATTAACAACGGTTTGCTTACGCTTGCAGTATGGCGTAAGCAGCCCTGGATTATTGCTCAGACCAAACCGCCATTTCGTTACCGCAAGGGTCAGTAAAATGAAACCGCCGCCCACCAGGGAAAGAAAACACCGGCTTTACAATTAGCCCGCCGGCAGCGACAATTTTTGCTTCGGTCTGGTTTAGATCTTTGCTGTAAAGCACGATTAGTGCGCCGCCCTGTGCAACAGAGGACTGTTTTGCTGCACGATAAAAGCCACCGTCAACGCCAGAATTAGCAAAAGCAACATAGTCCGGCCCATAATCAGCAAACACCCAAGCAAAAACCTTACTGTAAAACTGTTTTACGGCAGCTAAATCTGCAGCCGGAAGTTCAACATAATTGATCTTTTCATGCCCACTCATTACTTCATCCTCCAGCAACCACAGCTTCATTCAATGTAATGCAAGCGATACGCCGGAACAAGCCGCTATAAGCAGAAAAGCCACGCGGGTTGGGATCGCGTGGCTTTTCTGTGACACAACAGGTTTGTCTTTACTTGGTGATCACCATCGAACTAACGTTCAATGCCTTGCCAAGCTTTGCCAATAACAAATTTGCTTTACGCACCAGCAATGCACTTGCGATGGCATTACTGCGTTTAGCGCTAACATTGTGTTTGTCTGCGGTCGTGTTTAACGTTGTCATGCTTCACCTCGGTACAAATGCGTTGTTTATATGCTGCACATTATGCAGATAATTTGCACAATTGACGAACGAGATAAATTGCAGCCAAAGCATTAGTTTTTCTAATCCAAAAATAATGCTTCATTCATTTTCGGTTCAACTAAATCTGCTTGTGGCGATAGGCTGCCGCCCTCCAACACAATGCATTAGCCTGAAAAAACGTTAACTTATGCATTTCCAGGTGAGTTTTTATCGTAAAGTAACGGTTTAATACTGACACTTTATTCACACAATGTGATTAGCTATTCTAATTGAAATTATAATTACTCCGCATAAAAAAACCTGATTTACAACGCATAGCGCTAACTGAGCGGGAAGCAGCTGTGCTACCTTGGGTCGGCAGCGTGAGTTGGTAGTGAGCACCGCTAAATACAGACAGGAGATTTATGCAATATCCGCTTTATTTTCGTACCAGCGCGTTAAATTTAGCAGCGTTAAGTAATCGGCCACAGAGTGCTGCTAACCAACCGATATTATGTCTGCATGGCTGGTTGGATAATGCAGCAAGTTTTATTCCGCTGGCACAGCAACTACCCGATCTGCCCCTACTGGCACTGGAGTTTCCCGGCCACGGCCATTCTGACCACCGCAGCCACGACGCGTATTATTATTTTTTTGACTGGGTGCAGGATATCGTTGCGTTGTGTCGCCAGCAAAACTGGCAACAACTAACCATTATTGGTCACTCTATGGGCGGCATGGTTGCTACCGCATTAGCGGCAAGCTTTCCCGAGCTGGTTGCTAAGTTAATTTTAATTGATAGCCTGGGTTTTGTTACCGACGAGCCGAAAAACGCGGCGAAGCAGTTACGTGAAGGTATTAGCTCACGCTTAAAAGCCCCCTCGCGCGCCCCACTTTACCCAACAGTTACTGCAGCGGCCCAAGCGCGCCAGCGCCAGAGCGATTTTAGCCTTACCGAAGCCCTGTTACTGGCAGAGCGTGGTACCCAAGTAAAAAGAGAAGGTGTGAGTTGGCGCGCCGATATGCGCCTGCGGCACAGCTCGGTGTATCGCCTGTCGCCACCGCAGGCGCAAGCCCTAATGGCGGCGGTCGAATGCCCGGCACTTGCCATACTGGCGCAAGACAGTGCGTTCTTTACAAAAGCAACAGAGCAGGCAGTGTACTATCCAAAGTTGGAACAAGTATTAGTTAATGGCGGCCATCACTGCCATATGACACAGGCTGAAACTGTGGCGCAGCAAATCAGGGATTTTTTATCTTGCTAAACAAGCTTGTCGTTATTATGTATCGCGCCGGTTAGGGTTACTTGCTGCGGTTCCAACAGAAAGGTTTTCGAAATAGAACT
>JBFKFH010000065.1:0-14454 GCA_041618685.1 Rheinheimera sp. | reverse complement strand
CAGTTCGGCATTACTTATCTCAATCATAAAAATACCTATAGATTACATCTGTAATACATTTAATATTACAGATGTAATCTATAAGCGCAAGTGGTTTTTACGTTGTTTTTAGCCCGCGTGTGCACCAGGCTCCACCGGGCAACAGCTAAAACTGTCGCCGTGCATAAATTTTTGCCGGTATTGACTGGGAGTGAGTTCGGTATAGTTGAGAAACAGTTTGCGAAATGAGCTCATATCTTCGTAGCCTACTTGCTGCACTATCTGTTCAACCGGTTGATTAGTGGTCTCCAGCAGCCGTTTGGCCTGCTCGACCCGTAAGCGTTGCAGATAATTCAGTGGCGTATCGTCCAGCGCGGCTTTAAAGCGACGCAGCAGAGTACGTGTAGTTAGATGAAAGTGTTGCGCCAGAGATTCCAGCGAAAAGGGTTCAGCCAGTTTTTTTGCCAGATGCTGCTGCACCTGGCTGATCAGCGTATCGTTATGCTGCTGCCCCAGGCTTAAATCCATGTAGGGGATCTGCGACGTGCGGTTTGGATCTGTCAGCATGACTTTGGCAATTTGTCTGGCAAACTGCTCACCGGCCAAACGTTCAGTCAATGCCAGACATAAGTTCACCGACGATGTCGTAGCGCCACCGGTTAGCAGGTTGCCATCCTGTACTAACAGCTTATTCAGTTGCAAATGCACATTGGGATACAGGCTTTGAAACACATCCTTAAAAAACCAGCTGGACGTAGCTTTTTTATGACTTAATAACCCGCTGCCGGCCAGAATATAGGTGCCTGTGCAATGAGTGGCTATCAGGGTGCCCTGTGCGGCAGCGCGCTGCAGGCCGGGATAATAAGCTGCTGATTGCGTTGCCAGCGCCGCTAGCTGGGCACGGTTGTACGCATAAGCGGCCGGCAGCACCAACGCGTCAGCCTGCTGCCAGTCATGCTGCGCTACCGTGACAGTAACCCCCTGCTTTAACTGCAAAGGCGCACCATCCGGTGACACCAGATAACAATGAAACAACGGGCTACTGTCAGTGCTCTGCTGTACCCGCCACAGTACATTGCAATACTCAAAAAAATCCAGCAAGCCAAATACGTCACTGCTGATACTGCCATTGGTCGCTAAAACCGCTATCTGTTTCATATTTATCCCATGTCGCAAATTGTCACTATTCACCTTATTTTTATCAATAGTGACACTGCAACTACCGTTTAGCAAGGTCTACACTAGCTCTGACGTGAAAAACGCTGACTTTTAAGGGGGCAAGATGAATACACTACAGACCAAATGGCTGGCGATAACCGCCTGGCTGGGCAGCTGGATGATCATATTCTGGATAAACTTTTCTGCCGAGCTGTCATTGATGATGCATTTCTTTGCCATTCCAGTGCTGTTACTCAGCACGGCATTAGGCGCCGCTCAACTATTTGAAGCAACTGACGATGATATGCCCGGTGATTAACCGCTGTTTTCGATACGACGGCAGCGCCGTCCGTGTTAGCACATCGGTGGCGGTTGTAAAAAAAACCGGCACATTTGCCGGTTTTTTAGTACATCATTGCCGGTATCAGGCTAAATCTGCATCTAATTGTGTCTGTTCTTCGCTGCTCAAACGATCTTTCGTATGATCTTTTGCTATCAGCATATACACCGATGGCAACACAAACAGCGTAAAAATGGTGCCTATCGTCATACCAAGTACCAGCACAATACCAATTGAGTTACGCGCGCCGGCACCAGCACCGGTAGCAAATATCAGCGGTGTATGGCCGGCAATCGTCGCCAGGCTGGTCATCATTACCGGACGCAGTCGCAGCACCGACGCTTCACGAATCGCATCCAGCTTAGCCCGCCCCTGCTCTTGCAACTTATTGGCAAACTCAACAACTAAAATACCGTTACGGGCAATCAGGCCAATTAACGTCACCAAACCTACCTGCGAATAGATATTCAATGTGCTGGTAAAACTGTCGGTAAAATGTGGCATCGGCGCCGGTATTTTTAAAAAGGTGAACACTAACGCACCAAATAATGCCATGGGTACCGATCCCAACAGAATAACCATCGGATCGCGAAAGCTGTTGTACTGAGCGGCCAGTACCAGAAAAATCATCGTAATAGCGAGTAAAAACGCTGGCAGGAACGTATTGCCTTCACGTTTTAGCTGGCGTGACTCTCCGATGTAGTCAATCGAATAACTGCTCGGCAGTATTTTCTTTGCTTCCGTTTCTAAAAACTGCAGCGTTTCATCCAATGGTTTAATGGTAACGCCACTAATCTTTACCGCGTTAAGCTGCTGCATCCGGTTAATACTGCGCGGCACCGTGCTGTGACTGAGGCTGGCTATCTGGTCAACGCGGATCATTTCGCCGGCCGGACCGGTGATATACAAATCGGTTAGGCTCTCCGGCGTTAAGCGCTCAGAACGTTTTACCTGAGGGATAACCTTATAACTCTGGCCTGCCATATTAAAACGGTTCACATAACCGCCCCCCAGCAAAGTGCCTAAATCGCTGACCACATCGCGCATGTTCAAACCTAAATCGGCTACCTTTTCCCGGTCAATATTTAACAGGTATTCCGGTTGGTCAATTTTCATATCAATCAGCTGAAACGGAAAGGTGCCGCTTTCACGCATGACTTGTTCTAACTGCAGCGCGTAGTCATAAATTTCTTTCGAGCTGGCTGTCGAGGTAATTACAAATTCGACCGGGAAATTACCGCCACCCGGTAACGCCGGTGGTGTAATAGGTAAAATCCGCACGCCCGCAATGTTTGCAAGCTTTTGTTGCACCTCTGGCATCATTTCAAATACTGTGCGGTCCCGCTCATCCCATGGCTTGGTTACCATGCCGCCAAAACCGCCGGTCGGAAAGGTGATCTGAAAGGTGAAATCAGTTTCCGGCACTGACATAAAGGCTTCGTTTACCGCCTTACCGTAAAAAGACGACTGGTCGACAGTAGCATTGGCGGGTGAATCGACAATACCAAAAATAACCCCCTGATCTTCTGTCGGTGCCAGTTCTTTGGGCGACATACTGTACAGTGGAATACACAACGCGCTGATACCAAGCCAGAAAACATAAACGCCAATGCGGTTGTTTAAACTATTGTCCAGCTGACGGCTGTAAAAATGTTTAAAGCGGTTAAAAATGCCATCCAGCGGCGCTTTTAAACTGGTATGGGGCTTAAGCATCTTCGATGCCATCATCGGTGACAAGGTTATTGCTACTATGGCGGATATTGTTACCGCACCGGCCAGCGTAATGGCAAACTCTCGAAATAAGGTACCGGTTAAGCCACCTTGCAAACCTATGGGGACATACACCGATACCAATGTGACGGTCATGGCAATAATAGGCCCACCCAGTTCACGTGCGGCAACCAGCGCCGCTTTAAACGGTTTTAAACCATCCTGAATGTGCCGCTCAATGTTTTCTACCATCACGATGGCATCATCCACCACCAAACCCACACTGAGTACTATTGATAACAATGTCAGCAGGTTGAGTGAAAAACCAAACAGCTTCATCACAAACACCGCACCGATCAGTGATAACGGTATGGCCAGCAACGGGATCAGCACCGAACGGCTAAACCCAAGGAACAAGAAAATGACAATAACAATGATCAGCAGAGTTTCTGCCAGGGTTTTCATTACATCGTCAATTGCAGCCTGAATATATTTGGTGGCATCGTACGACACTTCACCGGTCAGACCGGACGGTAATTCCGCCTGTATTGCGGCCATCTCTTCGGTTACCGCTTTAATTACATCCAGCGAGTTTGCCGTTGGGGCAACAAACACGCCCATAAATACCGCAGTTTCACCGGAGTAATTAACATTCGTGTTGTAATCGTCCGCCCCTAACACCACATCGGCGACATCAGCCAGCCGCACCACGCCGCTGTCATTTTGCCGCAACACTATGCGCCTGAACTCGTCAACCGTCTTCATATCGGTATTGGCGCGTAAATTTACCTGGGTATAGGCACCGCGGGTTTGACCAATAGCCGCCTGCACATTGTTGTCTGCCAGCGCTTTACGCACATCCGATGCAGTTACGCCCAGCGCTGCCATTTGTTCTGGCTTTAACCAAATGCGCATCGCAAAGGTACGGCCACCTAAGATCTCAGCTTTTTGCACGCCGGCAATCGCAATTAAACGCGGTTGAACCGAGCGGCTAAGAAACTCAGTAATTTGGTTCTGCTCAAGGATATCGGAGGAAAAACTCAGATAAGCCGACGCAAACTGGCTGTCAGCCGCTTCTACCGCGATAGATGGCAGCTCCGACTCCGGCGGTAACTCACCGCGTACCTGATTAACCTTGGCACTGATTTCGGTCATCGCTTTTAACGGGTCATAGTTCAGGTGCAAGTGGGCTGTTACCGTAGATACACCCATAGTGCTTTGCGATTCTATGTAGTCTATGCCACCGGCTGAGGCGATAGCGCGCTCAATCGGTGTGGTAATAAAACCGCGGATCAGTTCAGCATTGGCGCCGACATACACCGTGGTGATTTTAATCACCGCAATATCAGAGCGTGGATATTGCCGCACTGTCATATTGCTCATCGACTGAAAACCGGCCAGCAATATCAACAGGCTGACAACAATTGCCAGCACCGGTTTTTTAATAAAAATATCGGTAAATTTCATAATCTTCTCAATGCTTTACGTGGCAGTCTGCCGATATTACGCGTCTGCTGGCGTGGGTGTCGTACTGTACTCTGGCGCCGGGCTGTCAGTTTTAATTACCGCCTGGCCGTTGTACAGCTTAAATGCACCGGACGTAACCACTTCATCGCCTTCACTGATACCGTCTAAAATTTCAACATAATCACCACGCGAGGCACCTAAACGAACAAACTGTTGCCGGGCAACCAAGCCTGAACCCTGCTTGGCTTTTTCTACCACAAATACCGTGTCTCCAAAGGGGGCGTAAATCAGCGCTGTCGCAGGCACAACTAATACCTCAGACGGCTGAGCCAGCGTGACACTAACCGACACGGCCATGCCTGGTACCAGGGTTCTGTCTTTGTTTTCCAACACCGATTGCACAATGGCATTTCGACTGACGCTGCTCAGCTCTGGTGCAATAGCCGTCACCTCGCCCGCTACCACTACGCTGCCCTGATTCAGGCTGACACTGACCGGCAAGCCGATACTGATCTGATTTAACCGGTGTTGCGGTACCGGAAAGTTAACCTTTACGCTATTGCTTGCCTGCAACGATACCACTTCGGTTCCAGGCTGTAAGTCAGCGCCGACATCCACTACCCGAATGCCCAGCCGGCCGGAAAATGGCGCGCGCAGTACTTTTTTCTCCAACGTCGTTTTTAAGTTATCAACATCCGCCTGAGCCGAATCCAGCTGTTGCTTACTGTTATCCAGCTCACTTTGACTGGCAATTTTATCGCGGCGTAATTCCACCAAACGGTTGTAATTTTGCTGTGCCAGCGTCAAACGCGATAACGCAGATCTGAGCTGCGCCTGCTCGTTGCCTGACTCCTGCTCCAACAGCACAGTACCGGCCTCGACAAAGGCGCCGTTTTTAAACACGATACGTTTAACCTTGCCCGACACTTCCGCCGAAATCATCACACCTTCATCGGCCAGCACGGTACCGATGGCCGTGAAGCTGTTACTCCAGCTCTGGCGTTCAACTGCCGTTACGCTAACCGATTCCGCTGGTGGCACAAAATCTTCGCCGGATGCAATCATCATGGCGATTTGACTGCCCTTAATACCGGCCAATACCGCAAATACCGCAAGTAATAGCAGCAATGCAATGAAGAAAGCTTTCAATTTATTCATAAATCCAACCAGATAGTAAGTAACATTCGACGGAATTGGCGCCAAACCATGACACGGGGTAATAGTTTACCGTAGTTCGGTGTTAAGTTTGTGACTAAAAATGTAACAAATAGCAACGGCGTGCCGCAGCACGCCTGCTTTATTTACAGATCGGTATTTATTTAAGGCCTAGTAAGGCTTTTCCCTGATTAAACACTACGTCTACCGGAATATCCGCAGCAGCCAGGCGGGCTAAATCTTCGGCCAGTTGGGGCTTAATTACGCCCTTATCGGCTACCAATGCAGCTACGCCATCATAATTACCATCGCCCTGCAGCGTCAGAATAAGCTCTGACAGCGATGCCATCGCTGTTTGCATTTTTGCGTAATCCACCTGATAGGTGCCGTCTTCGTTGCGTACAAATGCGCCCTGTTCAGCAAAATAGTTAAAGCGGATCATATTGGCTTTACCATGTGCACTGGACGCACCAAAACGCACGGAACGGAAAATACCCGCCATAAAGGTGGTGTAATAGTCTTCCAATACCCCCTCATCCAGCATGCCTTGCTGTTTAAGCTGGGTAATCATATACAAGCCAAGAATGTCGGCTTTGCCCTCTTCCAGCGCTGACGCGTGTTCTTTTAAAGCCTGACGTACAGCACCGTTGTCATTGATAGTATTTTTAATACCCAGGCCGTGCGCTACTTCATGAAACATAGTGTTATTAAAGAACGCATTAAAGGTAACGTGCTTGCGTTGCGCCGGCGTGATCAACAGCTCAGTGATTGGCAGCATAATATGGTCAAATTTGGCCTGCATCGCGTTTTTCAGCTGCAGCCGGCGGGTACCTTTTTCTAACTGTACCTGCTCATCGTTTGGCAGGTTAATGGCAATGGTTTTAGAACCGGCATTAGCGTGGCCTGCGTAGTAGATAACATCATAAGCATTTAAATCAGCATCTGAACCTGGCGTCTCAGCTTTGTAGGCGTCTGCTACCGGTAAGCCACGTTGCAGCGCAGGTAAGGTAGCGGCATATTTAGCCAGCTTTTCACTCCAGCTTAAATCTTTTATCAACACATAGGCTTCAAACGCCGCGCGATAGCCAAATAGCTGATCTTCATAGGTTTCAATTGGGCCAATTACCAATTCAACCGGGTTATTTTTCATCGCCATCCAGGCAAAATCTGACGGCTGATAGTCGTCAGTTAACAGCGCCTGAGCACGCATTTGCAGATAATTGGCAAATTCTTTATCTTCAGCCAGCAAGGCGGCTTCGGTCAACAATTTGGCAGTTTGCTGCAACTCTGTTTTGTACAGCACAGAATAAGGCACGGTATGCAGCTTGCCGCTGCTGTCACGTTGAACAACGGAGTACAACCCGGTTTTGTCAGCCAGTTCAGCGGCATCGAATTCAGCCTTAGTCATATCTGCCGGATAAAACTGAGCGCCAGCTGGCTTGGCGGCAAAACCGGTTAAAAATAATTCATCGCCTTTTAACCTGTCCCACGGGCCATAGTTAATATCGGCGAACTGCCGGGTTTTACCTTGCGGTAGCCGGGCCAAAAACTGCTGTTTATTTTCACCAAACGCTTGCTGCCAAAACAAGTCATCCATAATTTTGCTGGCATCAATCAGTTTACCCAGCATAGTGCGTTGATTGTCGGTTAACGACGATAAATCTGCGGTTAAATCCACACTTTGGTAGATATCCAACCGCTTTTCAAATGCCGGAATTAACGTTACATCGGACGGGGATTCAGTACTCGCTGAGGCAACCGGTTGTGATGTTTTCTCTGCCGGTGAGCAGGCCGAAACTGAAACCGCACCGGCAATAGCCAGTGCCAGAAAAAGGGTGCTATAACGCATAATATGTTCCTGTCTTGTTATCGTTAGAATGGATAATCCGCCTACAGGGTAGGTAATGCCATGCACTAGTTCAATAGCAGACCAGGCAAAATACGTCAGACGGCAATAAAAAAGCGAAGCACCCGGCTTCGCTTTTTTATTGTTTTAGTTACTCAGAACATCCAGCTGGTTTCATCTACCACTGGTTGTTGCTGCTCCAGCGCTTTGAGACCTTTTACACATCGAACAATAAGCCAGATCACCCAAAACAGATATACCAGCCAGCCAACCAATACTATCAACAGAATGCTACCCAATATCAAATATACCAGCCCCATCCAGAACGTTCGGATTTGGAAACGGTAATGGCTTTGCAGCCATTCTGGCGCATCGCTTTTATTTACATAGGCTACGACTACACCAATAATACCGGTGATACCAAAAACTAATCCCACCAGGTACAAAATATAAACCAGTTTTGCAGTAGATGAATTTACTACAGGTGTTGCGTTAACGTCATTCATGACAGACTCTCCCACTCTTCATTATTATTCTGACCACAGAACTGCACTGGCTGAATGTTAACTTCCTCACTGCAGAACTGAACAAAACATAACCGGTAGCGCTTTATTAATCAATAACTTCAATCAACATAACCTGTCGCTATCACATGTTAATAAACTGGTCAGATCAGAAAAACCAGACTGGCGCGCAGGGAAACGATGCCGGCGCACGACTGGCATTAACGCCGGCGTAAGTAGTAGGCGGCGGGGTTAAATAAAAATAATGCCGCATCGGCAAATTCACTACGCCAGAAAGCTTCATTGTGCCCGGCCTGCGGCACAATTTTTACCGACAACTGGCCAGAAGCGATGCCTTGCTGGCGCAATAACGCTGCCATTTTCTGTGTATTACTCACCATCTGAGCACCTTCATTTTGACCGGTAAGCAGGGTCACGCGGCTGTGCTGCGGCAATACACTAATGTCAGTTTGCTCAAATACTGCCTGCGCATACCAGTATGATGGCGAAAAAATACCGGCTTTTGCGAACACACCCGGCTGGTTAAATACAGCATAATGGCTGATAAGCCCGCCCATACTACTGCCCATAATACCGGTGTGAGCAGGATCAGGCAGTGTCCGATAGTGCTGGTCAATGTAGGGTTTAACAATGTCAGACACAAAGGCAACATAAGACCGGCCTTCTCCGACACCAAAACGCGGGTTATCCCAGCCACTGTATTCCGTCATACGGTGTTCTGCACCATTATCAATGGCGACAACAATCAGCTCAAGCCAGCCTTGCTCTGCCAATGCATTTAGCGTCTCATCCACGCCCCACTCACCGGCATAGGCTGTGGCGTCATCAAATACATTTTGGCCATCATGCATGTATAACACCGGGTAGTGTTTGCTGCTGTGCTGATACCCGGCAGGCAAATATAACCGTACCTGACGGCTACGGTTTAAATCGCTGATAGTAAAAGTATCTGTTAACAGCTGCACATTTGCTGCCGCAGTTGACACTTTAGCTTTTGGTGCCGCACTAAGCTGCACCATCATGCCGTCAGCCTGCACCGCTTGGCTCAATAGCAGCGACATAACCGAGCACAACACCAATAGCGTATACATGCGGTTACTCCTGCACTTTAATCAGTTTATCGGCCCAGCGCTTCGATTGTGCCCGCCAGCTGGCCCAGCCGCCAATCAGGTTAACCAGCCCCCAGTATGTCAGCGGCACCAGCACCAGGCTGGTGAGGGTTGAAAACAACAAGCCACCGATAATAGCAATGGCCATAGGCGCATAGCTTGGGCCGTCACCGCCAATTTGCGTGCCGCCCAGCGCCAGCGGCAACAAGCCCAGCACCGTTGTCGATACGGTCATCAGAATGGGCCGCAACCGCGACTCGCTGGCATGAATAATCAGCTCACGTAGTGGCATGTCGGGGGTTTCCTGCCGATCCTGATTAATGCGGTCCACCAGCACAATGCCGTTGTTAACCACTATTCCCATCAGTACCAGCATACCTATCATACCCATAATACCCATGCTGGTGCCGGTGGCCATAAAGGTCCAGAACACGCCAACCAGCGAGAACAGCAGCGAGCCTATTACCGCTGTAGGTAATAATAGCGACTCAAACAGTGCCGCCATGACAATGTATATCATCGCGACGGCCAGCAGCATATTAACCATCATGACCTGCTGCGATTCATCATTGCGCTGAAAGCTGCCCTGAAATGACCAGCGATAGCCTGCTGGTAACGCCAGCTGATCCATCACTTTTTTAATGTCTTCGCGCGCCTTATCCATAGTGTAATCTTTCGCCAGGTTCATTCGCACCGCTATACCTGTCTGGCGGTCAAAGCGGCGAATTTGGTTCAGCCTTGGTGCCTTGGTTAGCGTTGCCAGTTGCTGCAAGCTAATCACCACGCCATCTTTGTTCAGAATTGGCAACGCGGCCAGCTCACTTAACGAGTGGCTGATTTTCTCGTCATACAATACCCGCATCAGCAACTCGCCCTGTTCAGCACTGCGAAACGTACGCAAGTTAGTACCGCGTAATGCCAGCGCTACTGCACTGGCCACCTGCTGTGCACTTAAGCCATGGCGTTGCAGTTGCTCCAGCTGCAGTGTGATTTGAATTTCCTGCTGGCCTCGGGCAATTTCTGAGCTGACATCTTCCAGCCCGTTAATACCCGCCAGCATCGGTTCAATTTCCTCTGCCAGCTTTAACAGCACCTCAGTAGAGCTGCCCAGCAAATGTACCTGTAAACCGCCATTATTACCCCAGCCAAACGACGGTTTGGCCCGGACTAATGCCGGCCAATCCTTGCGTATCGCTTCTTTTAGTGCTGGCATCGGCTGGCTGAGTTTATCTTTTAAAATCAGGATCGAAATAGCATGGCCAGAGCGGTAATAGCTGTATACCGATTCAATATCAAACTTGTCTTTGTTTGCGTACAGGTAGGCTTCCATAATGCTGACTTCCGCCTCGACTTCGGCCAGCGCGTAGTTACCCTGAATGTTGTAGTTTAAAAATAACCGATCTCTATCTTCATTATCGTCATCACCACCCGATACCGCTCCCATCGGTATGGCGATGCTGCACAGCAGCAAAATAGCAATCAGTGCCGACCAGCGCGGGTGATACATCACCCAGCCCAGCACCTTACGGTAGCGCGCTTCTATCGCGCCGGCTGTATGCTGTTTTACCGGTTTAACCTTTAAGCCGGTGGTTAGCAGCGGGATCAACGTTAGCGCCATCAACAGGCTGACCGCCAGACACAAGCAAATTGCAATGGCGACATGTTCCAGAAAAATGGTCAGCTCCATTTTTTGCCCGACAATATTGGGCAGAAACACGATGGCAGTAGTGGCTGTACCGGCAATAACAGCCAGGCTTACCCGGCGCACACCGCGTGCTGTCGCCGCTTTTATATCGCCACCCAGCGCCCGCTCGCGAAAAATGCTCTCGGTTACAACCACCGCATTGTCAACCAACATACCGATAGCCAGCATCAGCCCCATCATGCTGAGAATATTCAGACTGTATTCGAGAAAATACATTATGCCCAGCGCAATACAAATTGATACCGGCACCGCCAGCACCACCACCATAGTGGTACCCAGATGCCGTAAAAACAGATAGAGCACAACAAAAGACAGCAAGGCGCCAATGCCACCGGCGCTGAGCAAATCGGCCAGCGACGTTGTTACACCCTTGGCGGTATCGTCCATTATGTACAGGCTGATACCATTAAACGCCGGGTCTTTATCTGCTGCCTCTACTACTGCCAGCGCCGCACGCGCCACTTCAACCAGGTTCGCACCTGACTCTTTAAACACATTCATACCAACGGCATAGGTCTGGTCTAAATGACGGCCATCCTCGCGCTTGGGCAGCTCCAGCTGCACCGAGGCCACCTCACGCAGGCTGAGCCCAGGGCGCAGTGGCAGGGCCGCTATTTCTTCCAGTTCGCTGTACTCACCGACCGGTTTAACCAAAATGCTGTTATCGGCATTGCGCAGCTCGCCGGCCGTCATGGCAAAGTTATTCTGTTGCAAGGTGCGCACTATTGTCGTCGCATCGATGTTCAACGCGCGCATTTTATCCGGGTCCAGCCGTATCACTACCTGGCGTTTTTCCACGCCGTACAGTTCTACCTTAGACACCCCTGCTACCCGTTCCAGCGGGCGTTTTATCTGGCGCTCCAGTAAATCATACGCCATCGCCAAATCGCGCTCGCTGGAAATACGTAACTGAAAAATTGGCATATCATTGGTATTAAACTGAAACACCAGCACCCGCTCCACATCCTTGGGCAGCAGATGACGAATGCTATCGAGCCGCTCACGCACTTCGATACTTTTGCTGTTTATATTTTCTTCCCAGTTAAACTCCAACGAAATTTCCGCACTGTTCTCGTTTGACCAGGAGCGCATTTCTTTTACGCCGGTTACTGTTGCCAGTGCTTCTTCTACCGGCCGGGTAATTAAGCGTTCAATCTCAGTCGGAGTTGCATTGTTGTACGGCACATTGATAAAAATCTGCGGAATATCAATGCCGGGAAATTTCTCCAGTGGCAGCATGCGGCTGGCAATAATGCCAAACACCAGCATCGACAAAAACAGCATGCAAATAGTAACCGGCCGGGTAAGAGCAAAACGGGTTAACGCCAACGGTTGCTGGTTCATAGGTTGGCCTCCTGCGCCGGGCTAACCGCAGCAGTTACCGTTGCCGCCTGATCCCGGTTGAACAACGCATACAACACAGGAATAAACAGCAAGGTCAGCATAGTGGCCAGGGCCAGGCCAAAGATTACCGTTATCGCCATTGGTGCTCGGATCTCGCTGCCATCGCCACTGCCAAGCGCCATCGGTAATAACCCCAATACCGTGGTTAATGTAGTCATCAGTACCGGCCGTAACCGGCTGGCACCGGCTTCAATAATTGCCGGTTGCAATGCCAGTCCAGCAGCACGTAGCTGATTTATCCGGTCTATCAGTACAATGGCGTTATTGACCACTATACCTGCCAGCATAATCAGCCCGATAAACACGATAACAGATAAGCGGGTGTCGGTTAGCCATAAGCCAAGCACCGCGCCCGCACCAGCCAGTGGCACGGTAAACAGAATAAGCAGCGGTTGCAGCAGATTCTCAAACTGCGACGCCATTACCAGATACACCAAAAATACCGCCAGCAACAACGCCATCGTCAGCGATGTATAGGCACGCTGCATCTCTTCGCTCTGTCCCATTACGGCAGCTGTAACACCATAGGGCAGACGTTGCGCCGCTAAAATATCCGCCGCCTTTTGTGTGGCTTGTTCTAAATCACCAAATGCCAGGTTGGCACTGACCACCGCTACGCGCTGCTGACCAATACGGGTAATTTCACTGGGGCCGGTCTCGCGTTTAATCTCGGCAACGGCTGACAACGGCAGTGGCTTGGCGCTGCCAGGGTTAATAATTAACTGAGCCAATTGTTGCTCTGACTGACGATACTGTTCTGCCAGGCGTACGCGAATATCAACTTTACGGTCATTTACCGAATACTGGCCCGCCAGTTCACCACCAACGTAGGCTGCTACACGCTTGGCGACTTCATGCGAAGTCATGCCCAGTTGCGACAATAAAGCATGATTAAAATACAAGGTAATTTCTGGCTGACCCGGCCGCAGGCTGGTTTTAACATCGGTAAAACGCGCCTCGGCTTCCAGCGCCTTAACCAGATTATCTGCAGCAGTTTTTAATTCCGGCAACTCATAACCGGCTAACTCTACTTCCAGCGGGGTACTGAAACTAAACAGCTGCGGCCGGTCTATTTTTACCGTGATATCCGGCTGCAGGGCTAAATAGTCGCGCAAAGTGTCTATTACCTGTTGCTCCTGCTCAGCGCTGGCATCACTGTGTAGCACAATATTTAATTTGCCCCAGTGGCTGCCACCAATGCTTGGATCAACTGTCATTTGTGCACCCGTACCTGCCTGGGCATAGCTACGCTTAACGGCACCTTGCTCTGCGGCTATCGCAGCCAGTTTGGTCAGAACTTTGTCAGTTTGTTCAATGGCACTGCCAACCGGCAGTTGCACTTCAACGTAGAATTCGCCCTGGCTCATCGACGGGATCACATCAGCACCCAGTCGCGGTAATAAGGCAAAACAACCCGCGGCTACCAGCAAGGTCACACCTATAGTGATAACTTTTAAACTCAGCGCAGCCTGCAATG
This sequence comes from Rheinheimera sp., assembly GCA_041618685.1. GTDB lineage: Bacteria > Pseudomonadota > Gammaproteobacteria > Enterobacterales > Alteromonadaceae > Alishewanella. Next base: position 580 of record JBFKFH010000065.1, on the reverse strand, counting down.
CGCGCCGGTAAACACCGTCCAGCTTATTTAACAGCCATTGTACTGCGGCCAGCAAGGGTCGAAATAGCAGTGTCAGCATACGGCTAACCAAACGAAACAGTAGTGTCAGCGCCGTTACCAGCAGCATCAATAAGCCGCGGACAGCGCGCCCCAGCAGGCGAAATGGCAATGCGGGCCAGTAGTACCAACGACGAACTGATGGGATAACCGTTGCTGGTTGTGCCGCCACGGTTGCCACTTTGGTACTGCGTTCACGCGCGGCCATCGTTGGGATCAACGTTAACGCCACCACTAACGATGCCAATAGTGCAAAGGTTACCGTTAAGGCCTGGTCACGGAATAATTGCCCGGCGATACCTTCAACAAACACCAGCGGAAAAAATACCGCTACCGTTGTTAATGTCGAGGCGGTAATTGCCATTGCCACTTCACTGGTACCGCTTTTTGCTGCGGTAAAAGCATCTTTGCCCTGTTCTTTATGCCGGGCAATGTTTTCCAGCACCACTATGGCGTTATCTACCAGCAAACCAACGGCCAGCGCAATGCCGCCCAGGCTCATCATGTTAAGGGTAATACCCTG
>JBFKFH010000064.1:0-14461 GCA_041618685.1 Rheinheimera sp. | reverse complement strand
TTGCCGGTCTGCTCGGCCAGATTATTCACCTGACTCAATGCACTGGTTAGCATGCTGCTAAAATCGCTTTGGCTGGGATTGACTTGCGCAATGTTTTGCAGCTTCAGCTCAGTGCCGATGCCTCTGGCCTGACTGGCCATCGACTGCATTTCCGCATAAAGGGCCTGACCTTTGATATTCATAGCGTTACCTGTCAAAAATTTGCTGCGACCTTAATTAACCTGACTAAAGCAGGAGTTATGCCAAGTTTTAACAGTATGAATTTAAAACAAAAAAGCCCTCTTTCGAGAGCTTTTTTTCAAGCTTATGCGGGTAAGTCGATACCCGACTCCCGCATCCGGGCCAGTTTATACCGCAGCGTGCGATCACTGATACCCAGCCGCTGTGCCACATCTTTGCGCCTGTTTGCACAGGCTTTCATTGTCGCCAGAATAATACGGTGCTCCTGCTCGTGCACACTGTGCTTAAACTTACTGCAGCTGTCTTCTTCAGAGTCACCGGCTGATTCCGGTGCTGGAGCCAGGCTCACATGATCTTCTGGCTGCAGCTCCATTTGTTCGAGCATTATGTCGTCTGCCGTTATCGTATTACCGTGAGCAATGATCAACGCGCGTTGCATCACGTTATCCAGCTCCCGCACGTTGCCAGGCCAGTGGTATTGCACCAAGCGCTGCTTTGCTGCGGTGGTCAGACTAACCTGATGCCGCCCGTCTGCCTGACAGTGACGCTGCAGCAAATGCAGTGCCAGCGGCAGAATATCGTCCGGCCGTTCACTCAATGCCGGCCATGCCAATGGAAATACATTCAGCCGGTAGAACAAGTCCTCGCGAAACTCTCCCTGCGCTACGGCTTGCTTTACATTGCGGTTGCTGGTTGCCAGTACTCTGACATCTAATTTGATGGTACGGCGCCCGCCCAGCCGCTCTACTTCCCGCTCCTGCAGCACCCGCAGCAACTTGGCCTGCAGTTTCAAATCCATTTCAGTAATTTCGTCCAGTAAGATGGTGCCGTGCTGCGCCTGTTCAAACTTTCCCGGACACGCATTAAGCGCACCGGTAAAGGCACCTTTTTCATAACCAAACAGGCTAGATTCCAGCATATTTTCTGGTATAGCGGCACAATTAATCGCAACAAAGGGCCCGCTGCTGCGCGCCGAGAGCTGGTGTATATAGCGCGCCAGCACTTCTTTGCCGGAACCGCTGGGACCACTAATCATGACGCTGGCCTCGGTGCGCGCCACTCTGGCACACAGCGCCAATAATTGTTTACTACTGTCAGCGGCAACAACCGGCTCGATACTGTTGACGGGTTCTGCACTAACATAGCGGCTAACGGTGTTGAGCAATACCTCCGTCGAAAATGGCTTTGCCAGATAATCAATCGCCCCCAGTTGAATGGCTTCAACGGCAGCCTGAATAGTGGCATAAGCGGTCATAATCAGCACCGGTAATTGCGGGTATTGCTCACGCAAGGTTTTGAGCAAGGATAATCCGGAAACGCCCTGCATCTGCACATCACTGACAACCAGCTGTACCTTGTGCTGCTTTAACAGCAGTAGCGCCTGTTCAGCACTATCAGCTACGACTACCTGATAGTGCACCAACAATAAGGTATCCTGCAGCGCTTCGCGCAGACCAGCGTCATCTTCCACTACTAATATGCTTTGTGTCATCTGCGTTACTCCTGCTCTTTGGGCTGCTGTAACGGCAGCAAAATTTCAAAACAGGCGCCGTGTGCTGTCGGAATATACTGCACTGAGCCCTGATGCGAATGCGCGACAGCTTGTACCACCGCCAATCCCAGCCCTGTTCCCTGTGCGCGCCCGGTGACAAAGGGTTCGAACAAGGTGTCACGTAGTGCAGGTGCGACACCCGGGCCATTGTCACACAGCTTTAGCGATAACATGCCACGGCTATCCTGACTGGGTGTTAACGTTAACGTCAGCTGCGCCTGTGTTCCGGCAGCCTGAATACTGTTCTGAATTAAATTCTGCAATGCGCCGCACAACGCATTTTGATTCCCCAGCAGGCTTAGTGACAGGTCCGGACATTGCAATGTCAGGCTGGCTTGATGCTGTTGCAGCAACGCTTCAACGCCGCTGTTTAGCTGTTCAACCAACTGCGCCAGCGTAAACAGCGCGACCTGCTGTGAACTGCCGCTGCGGGCAAATAGCAACATATCACTGACCTGCTGCTCTAAATCCTGTAACCGGGACAGCAATTTGTGCTGGAATTGTTGTTGCACCTGCAGTGTTGTGCGCGGGTTTGCCAGATTTTGGGCATACAGCAAGGCCGCAGACAGTGGCGTACGAATTTGATGTGCCAGGGTTGCCATCATTTTGCCCAGCGTGGACAACCGTTGCAGATGGCTAAGACGACTTTGTAACTGACGGGTTTCTGTCAGATCCGTCAGCAGAATAAGCTGTCCGGGCTGAGTGTAAGCAGTTTGGGTTAGCAGCGCGCTGATCTGCAGTTTAACGCGGCGACCATCTTTTAGTGACACTTCCAGACCATCATCACTGCGTGGGCGGAAACACCGGCTGATCACAGTAAACCAGGTTTGACCTACCAGCGGTTCATCCAGCATAGCAATAGCGGCAGGATTGGCCTGATACACCACTCCACGCTGATCAAGTAATATCACCGCGGCAGGCAGTGCTTGCAGTACCGGGTCCATCGCTTTCGCTGACAGCAGTTGCAATGCAGGCTGCACTGCCGTGTCTGTCTGTGAGATGTCACTATGCTTTGGCCGGTGCGGCGAAAAGTACAGTGCATTAGCTGATGTCATAAGTCCCCCTGAACAACATTATCAGCGGGACTAATGCAGGCATTATGCCATAAATATATTATTACATTTCAGACAGTTATCTGCGTCAATTCTATGGCGAGGGAATTATTCGTCTTTACCCAGGTTGTACTTACGCATTTTTTCAACCAGAGTGGTGCGGCGCAATCCCAACACTTCTGCTGCCCGTGCCACAACAAAATCATGCCGCTCCAGCGCCTGTGATATAAACCGGATCTCAAGCTCCGCCAGATACTCTTTCAAGTCCAGGCCGTGCTCCGGTAAATGCTGCACAGCATCAGCAGCGAAGGCATTGTCACTTCCGGCATGGTCTCCTGCGATGTCGTCATCATCGTCTGATTGAAACAACTCATTGAGTAAATCACGTTCCTGCAGACTTTCCGGGTAATGCGGTACGTAACTTTCAATATCCAGGTGGCGGTACTTCTGTGGCAACTCAGCCACATCAACCACCTGATCCGGATACATAATAACCATACGTTCCAGCAAATTAGCCAGCTCGCGCACATTGCCCGGCCAGCTGTGTAGTTGCAGGCTTTGCATAGCGTGCTCAGTAAATTTAACTCTGGCCTGACTATACTTTTCCTGCCGCTTGAGCAGTTCATTGATTAACAGCGGGATATCATCGGCGCGCTGTTGCAGTGCTGGTGTTTCAATCGGGAACACATTCAAGCGGTAATACAAATCTTCACGGAAACTTGCCTCGGCAATCATTTGTTCCAAATCGCGATGTGTCGCTGCGACAATGCGTACATCTGCTTTTATCGGCTGCGTACCACCAACGCGTTCATAGGTACGTTCCTGCAATACCCGCAATAACTTTACCTGCATCGGCAATGGCATATCGCCAATCTCATCGAGAAATAACGTGCCGCCCTGCGCCAGCTCAAAGCGTCCTTTGCGGGTAGAAATTGCCCCGGTAAAAGCACCTTTTTCATGGCCGAACAGTTCGCTTTCCAACAGTTCTGCCGGGATAGCACCACAGTTAATCGGCACGAAAGGTCCGTTCGCGCGGTTAGATAATAAATGAATATTGCGGGCAACCACTTCTTTGCCGGTACCGGATGGCCCCAACACCAGCACATTGGCATCGGTTTTTGCCACTTGCTGGATCAGAAAACGTACCTGCTGCATCGAGTCAGAGTTACCTACCATGCCATCAAACTTAGCCGTGTTGTCTTGCTGGCGTTGTAATGGCAATAAGCGATGATACTGCTGACAATCCCGCAGTAGCTGTGTCAGGCTGGCATAGGCAAACGGTTCGCTCAGCAAGCCTACCGCATTGGCATGTTGCAACAACGGCTGTAGCGTCTCTCCGAGTAACAAAAATGCGGTTGCCGGAAACCGCTGGATCACTTCGCCATGCTGCTGATTGGTCAACGCGCCCAACAGCACAACGGCTGACTGGTCAGCGGCCAAACGCTGATGTAGCTGTTGTACCGTCAGATGTTCGTGTGTTTCCTGTACAAAACTCAGCACCGTACTTAGCCGTACGCTGCGTGCACTCTGTTCATCAACAATATACAGTGAAGGAGTATTTGACATGCCGCTGCTTTTATTATGCTTTTTACTGCATTGTACTTGGCAGCGAACAGCTTGCAAGGTAATACGCTATTTTTTTGACGCTCTGTCAAAAAAATAGCGTCAGACGTTTTGGTTAACTCAGTAGCTCCAGCGCCTGCTGCTGCTGCACTCTGGCTTGTAACGCGACACTCACAGACGTATTCGCTAACATATCAGCGGCAACTTTATCACTGCTGGCGCGGGCGAAGTCTAAATCCTCTATCCGGCTACGCGCTGCCGACTCGGCAATTTGTTGGCCATTTAAATTGCTAGCGGCCGAGCTGAAACTATTGATGGCCGCACCAGCATCGGCTTGCAAACCACCAATATAGTCGACTGACTGCTGAATATTGCTCAACGCAGCCTGTGCCGCGCTGGCTGAGGTTAAATCAATACTAAAGGTGTTCTGAGCCGCTAAACCCGCAGCAACATCTACAGTACTAAAACTTAAATTTGCTGAGCCGGTGCTAAAGCTCAGGGCGCCATCCTGATCAAACAGTTTTTTTCCGGCAAATTCTGAGCTTTGAATAACCTGCTGAATATTAGCAGTGTACTGGTCTGCCTCGGCCTGCAGCGCAGCGCGTTCTTGTTTGCCATAAATACCGTTGCCAGCAGCCACTGCCAGTCGGTTTAATTCACCCAGGTTATCATTTATTCCCTGCAAGCCCTGCTCATACACCCTGGCCAGTGCAATACCGTCATATACGTTACGCTCACCCTGCCCCTTGGCATTAATACTGCTACTTAGCTGATTCGCTATTTGCAGGCCCGCCGCATCATCAGCAGCGCTGTTAATACGTTTAGCCGAAGCCAGTTTCTTCATCAGGCTCTCTTGCTGCAATTGCGCCTGATTTAACGTATTCAGGCTACCGGGGATATTAAGTTTCATTGTCGCACCACTTCTGCGTTAAAACTGGTTATAGTTTAGTCAATATCGCTGGCGACAGCCAACAATTAGTATTTCACATGGCTACTGACAATGTACTAGTATTAAAGCGTTTAAACTTAATACGTTAACTGGAACGGCACAGTTTATGCTAATGTCTATTTCAACGGTATTTTGTACAGCAAGTGGTTCCTGAGGGCGACTTATGTTTAACGGCAAAACAATTCTAATTACCGGTGGTACTGGCTCTTTTGGCCATAAATACACTGAAACGCTGCTGGCGCGCTATAAACCTAAAAAAATCATTATTTATTCCCGCGATGAATTAAAGCAGTACGAAATGCAACAAAAGTTTAATCAAAGCTGCATGCGATACTTTATCGGCGATGTGCGAGACGAACACCGTTTAGTCAGAGCGATGCATGGCGTTGACTACGTGATCCATGCCGCCGCGTTAAAGCAGGTACCGGCGGCAGAATACAATCCGATGGAATGTATTAAAACCAATATTAACGGTGCCGAACACGTAATTAATGCTGCTATCGAAAATAGCGTTGAGAAAGTTATCGCTCTGTCGACCGATAAAGCCGCCAACCCGGTAAACCTGTATGGCGCGACAAAACTGGCATCAGACAAACTTTTTATCGCCGCTAACAACATTTCTGGCGGCAGTAAGCCTCGTTTTTCAGTGGTGCGCTACGGTAATGTGGTGGGCTCACGCGGCTCTGTGGTGCCTTTCTTTCAGCAACTTATCGACAACGGCAGCGCACATATTCCGGTTACCCACCTGGAAATGACACGGTTTTGGATCAGCCTGCAACAAGGCGTTGATTTCGTTTTGAAAAACTTTGAGCGCATGTTGGGCGGAGAAATTTTCGTACCCAAAATTCCATCAATTCGTATTGTTGACTTGGCTAAAGCCATGGCACCGGATCTGCCGATTAAAGAAGTCGGCATTCGCCCCGGTGAAAAACTGCATGAGATGATGTGTCCCGGTGATATGTCTTACCATACCTACGAATTTGCTGATCATTTTGTTATTGCACCGGCAATCAAGTTCTTTAACCGCAGTAATGATTTTTCTAGCAACGCATTGCAGGAAAAGGGTAAGTTGGTCGCGCCGGGCTTTCAATATGTGTCAGATAGCAACACTGACTTTCTCAGCGTTGAGCAAATGCGCCAGTTTAACCAGGAAGCAATGCAGTGATCCCCTATGGCCGCCAGCATATTACCCAGGCTGACATTGATGCAGTAACTGAAGTGCTGCAAAGTGATTTTCTGACTCAAGGCCCGGCGGTACCGGCGTTTGAGCAGCGCTTATGCGACCTGACCACCGCACAACATGCCATAGCAGTAAACAGTGCGACGTCGGCATTGCATATTGCCTGCCTGGCACTGGGCGTCGGGCCTGGCAGCAGAGTCTGGACTTCCCCTATCAGTTTTGTTGCGTCTGCGAACTGCGCACGCTATTGCGGTGCCAGTGTCGACTTTGTCGATATTGAACCAGACAGCGGCAATATGGCAGTTGATAAACTGCGACAAAAATTAGAGCTGGCACGTGACAATGATACGCTGCCACAAGTCGTCATTCCGGTGCACCTGGCTGGTGCCAGCTGCGATATGCAACAAATACACTTTTTGGCCAAAGAGTTCGGTTTTTATATTATTGAAGATGCCTCGCACGCTGTCGGCGCCAGCTATCAGGACGAAGCAGTCGGTAACTGCCGTTTCAGTGACATTGCGGTATTTAGCTTTCATCCGGTAAAAATTATCACCACCGCTGAAGGCGGTATGGCAATGACGAATAACCCGGCTTTGGCGGATAAAATGCGCCTGTTGCGCAGCCACGGTATTAGCCGGGACGATAGCCTGATGACGGAGCCTAGTCATGGCGCCTGGTACTATCAGCAACTGCAACTGGGTTTCAACTACCGGATGACCGACCTTCAGGCTGCCCTGGGTCTTAGCCAGAGCTTACGGTTGTTACCTATTATTCAAAAACGCCAGCTATTAGCCGCGAATTATCACCGGCTACTTGCTGGTTTGCCGGGAGATCTACCGGCACTGGATGACGACAATATCAGCGCCTGGCATTTATTCATTATCCGCTTACAGGACAAAAGCTGTCGGGACAGGGTTTTCGCAGGGCTGCGGGATGCCGGCATCGGCGTGAATGTGCATTATATTCCTATTCACACCCAGCCCTATTACCAGCAGCTAGGCTTTGATTGGGGAGATTTTCCGTTGGCGGAGGACTTCTACGAGCGCATTATCAGCCTGCCGATGTATCCAGAACTGACGGGCGAGCAGCAGCAATATATTGCTGATACGCTAACTGAGCTGCTGTAATGAACGTCGCTATCATTCCGGCCCGCGGTGGCAGTAAAAGAATACCGCGAAAGAATATCAAGCCTTTTTGTGGCCAGCCAATGCTGGCTTATCCTATTCAGGCGGCACTTAACAGTGGTTGTTTTGACAAAGTACTGGTGTCGACTGATGACGCTGAAATTGCCGACATTGCCCGACATTATGGTGCTGAAGTACCGGCGTTTCGACCGGCAGCGCTGGCTGATGATTACACCGGTACCAGTGCTGTTGTGCAATACGAACTGCAGCAACTGCAACAACAAAGCACGCCTGTTACCTATTGTTGCTGTATTTATGCCACCACCCCGCTACTGAGTGCGGAACTGTTGCGCCAAGCGTTCACACAATTACAGCAAAACACCGCATTGAATTACGTGTTTTCCGCAGCCCGGTTTTCGTTCCCTATTCAGCGTGCTCTGGTTAAAACCGCACAGGGTGTTGCAGCATTTGACCCGCAAAGTATCGGCAAACGCTCGCAAGATCTTACGCCAACCTATCACGATGCCGGTCAGTTTTACTTCGGTAAATGCAGCGCCTGGTTAGCACAGCAGCCGGTGTTTTCAGCACACAGTCAGATGTTGGTGTTACCCGATCATTTGGTGCAGGACATTGATACAGTCGAGGATTGGCACCGGGCAGAACTGCTGTACAAACTGCTGCAGGAACCGGCTTAACATGAAGGTGCTGTTGCGAGCCGATGCCTCGGTCAGCATAGGCGCCGGACATGTCATGCGTTGCCTGACACTGGCAACCGCACTGTCGCAGCAGGGGGCTGAATGCCATTTTGTTTGCCGGCAACTTGACGGCGATCTGCGCTCTGTTATCACCCGGCACGGCTTTTACCTGCACACCTTACCCGGCCCCGCCAGCGATGAAGCAACAGACGCCCAACATACACTGGCGCTGCTGGCCGACGATTATCAGCTATTGGTAGTTGATCATTATGCCCTGGCGCAGACATATTGCACTGCCTTGCGCCAGCGCTGCCGCCACATTATGGTGATTGACGATTTAGCTAATCGCCGGCATGACTGCGATCTGTTACTCGATCAAAACCTGCTGCCAGATGCGCCCCAGCGCTATAGCGCATTGCTGCCGCTGCATTGCCAGCAACTGCTTGGTCCGCAGTTTGCGCTGCTACGGCCAGAGTTTTATCAACCCGCATTACCGCGCCAGCCACTGCATATTCTGATTGGTTTTGGCGGCAGCGACGAACATAATTTAACCACACTGGCGATTCAGGCACTAGAACGGCTAAAGCTACACGCGGTAACGGCCGATATAGTGATTGGGTCAGGTAATCCGTGGCGCACTGCGATTGAACAACACGTAGCGCGCCTGCCCAATGTGCAGTTACATGTACAGTGTAACTATATGGCCAGCCTGATGCACCGCGCACGACTCATGCTGGGTGCCGGCGGAGCCAGCCATTGGGAAAGATGTATTTGTAACCTGCCGGGTTTGATTGTTACCGTTGCCGAAAATCAGCAGGCGACAACGGCTTATCTCGATCAACTTGGCGCTTGTGTCTGGTTGGGTCAGGCTGCTGCAATGTCAGCAGAGTGCTTTGCAGAGCGACTGTGCTATTACCTGTCCCAACCAGCACTACTGGATGAAATAGGCCAGACTGCTGCCGGCTTAGTGCCTGTAAGTGCAGGCACTCCGCTGGTAGTGCAGCATATTTTTGCGATGATACGGGGAATAAATGGCAATAATTAATCTGGGCCAGCGGGCCATCGGGCCGGGTGAAGCGCCCTTTATCATAGCGGAGCTGTCCGGCAACCATGATCAGTCACTGGACAAAGCATTAGCCATGGTTGATGCCGCCGCCCAATGTGGTGCCGATGCCATTAAAGTGCAAACCTACACTGCAGACAGCATGACGCTGAATATTGACCAGGGCGAGTTTGTTATTCAGGATAAAGGCAACCTGTGGCAAGGCCAGTCGCTGTATCAGCTATATCAACAGGCGATGACGCCCTGGCATTGGCATCAGGCAATTTTTGACCGGGCGCGCCAGCATGGCATGCTGGCTTTTAGTACACCGTTTGATCAGGCTGCGGTCGACTTTCTTGAACAACTGCAGGTACCCTGCTACAAAATCGCCTCTTTTGAAAACAGCGATCATGCCCTTTTAGCCAGTGTCGCCAAGACCGGCAAACCGGTCATCATGTCGACCGGTATGGCAACACAAACCGAGCTGGCAGAATCTGTTGCGGTGTTACGTGCCAACGGCTGCAGTCAGCTCATTCTGTTAAAATGCACCAGCCATTATCCGGCCGATCCGGTTGATGCCAATTTGGCAACTATTCCCCATCTGGCCGCACTATTCGGCTGCCAGGTAGGTTTGTCCGACCATACCGCAGGTATCGGTGTGGCAGTAGCCAGCGTGGTGTTGGGCGCTACCGTGATTGAAAAGCATTTTGTGCTGGATCGCAGTGAAGGCGGTGTTGATGCTGAGTTTTCATTAGAACCAGCTGAATTTAGCGCACTGGTGCAGGAGAGTAAACGCGCAGCGGTTGCCCTGGGCACCGTGACCTATGGCGGCACCGAGAAAGAGCAGGCATCGCGTAAATATCGTCGTTCACTGTATATTGCCGAAGATATGCAGGCCGGTGATATCTTTACGCCACAAAACCTGCGCTCAGTGCGTCCTGGCCTGGGGCTTGAACCCAAATACCTGCCAATGTTATTGGGCAAACCCATCAATAAAGCCGCGGCGAAAGGCACCGCGATGAGCTGGGAGTACCTTTGAGTCTATGCCCGCGTTAAAGCAGTACCCGGTCAGCCGCTTTAGCCCGCTCACTGACGCTGAGCTAAAGCTGGTATGGCAGTGGCGTAATCAGCCTGACATTCGCCGCAATATGCACAATGATGCATTGATTAGCTGGCCGCAACATCAACAGTGGTTTGAACAGCTGCAGTTTGACATCAGCCGCAGTTTTTTTGTGTTCTATCAGAATGACCGGCCCATTGGTGTATTGAATTTTAACCAACGCAGTAACGGTGTGCTGGAATGGGGCTGTTATCTGGGTGAGCAAGATGTCTGGCCCGGTTCTGGTTTGTTGCTGGAAATTGCCGCATTAGATTATGCCGCAGCACAGCCGGAACAACACAGCCTGTACGCCGAAGTGTTATCCTTCAATCGAAGTGTGATAAAAATGCATCAGTTGTTTGGCTATCAGCCCTTGCCCGACCGTCCGGGTAAGGCGCGCGATGGTGAGCACTACAGCGTTAACGTATTTGAATATGCGCTGGCAACCTGGCGTGCAAACCGCACTGCAGTGCTGGCCAGATTACCAAAGCAAATAGCTGCTGCCGCCGATCGTATTCAATTTAATTAGAAGCAGGTTTATAAAGTGGAATTGGAACAAACTATCCGCGATACCCTGGCTCAGGTGGCAATTATTGCCAACTGCCAGCTAATCGACAACATCAACGACGATACCGTGCTGCTGCAAAGCGGTCTGGACTCCCTCGGTTTTGCGATGCTAGTGGCCCAGCTGGAAGAGGAGCTGGAGATAGACCCCTTCAGTCAGATGCAAATAGCCGTTTACCCGCGCACTTTCGGCGAATTTGTTGCTATTTACCAACAAGCACTGGACAACGGGAAGTAATAACCGATGACTCTGCTGCAGCGTGTTCAGCAACTGGATGGCCAACGCTGTGCTATCGTAGGCGACAGCAGGGTTAGTTATGCGCAGTTGATACAGCATGCGTTGCAACTACGACAGCAATACCCGGCATTGCAGCATCAGCCCGTCACGTTATCATTTACTGATCTGCCACAGTTTTGTGCGGCGTTATTGGCATTTGACGGCTGGTGCAGTGCGCTGTATCTGCTGCCCGATCATGACGTGGCGCTACCAACAACGGTGCTGCACTGGCCATCGACACAAGCCATAGCCCCGATTACCGCCACAACAACCACGACAACACAATGGTTGCTGGCAACATCCGGTACGACCGGCACGCCCAAGTGGATACAGCATCATTTTGCCAGCCTGAGCCGGGCGGTTAAAACCACGCCTGCCAGCAGCGCATTGCACTGGGCATTATGCTATCAGCCGTGCCGGTTTGCCGGCTTGCAGGTGCTGCTGCAAAGCTTGCTGTCGGGCAGCTGTATTGCCGATGTCAGCTCAGGTACAGCTGAGCAGCGCCTTGCTTTGATGCAACAATACGGCGTCAATGCTGTATCCGCCACACCATCATTGTGGCGCCAGCTGCTTATGACCGGCCAACTTACCCAGCTATCACTGTTGCAGCTAACATTAGGTGGCGAGATTGCTGATCAAACGTTACTGGATACTCTGGCGAAAATGTTTCCAGCTGCGAAGTTGCTGCATATTTATGCCTCAACTGAAGCTGGTGTCGGTTTTGCCGTAGCCGATAAACAGGCTGGCTTTCCAGCGAGCTGGCTAACTGTGGGACCTAGCGGCCTGGCGTTTAAGATTGATGAGCGGCAGCATTTATGGCTAAAGCCAGCCGTAGTTGCCGATGTTAATCTGGCACAGCGTATGAGTAGTGACGGCTTTCTGGATAGTGAAGACCTGGTTGGTGTAGACAATGACAGAGTGCTTTTTCTAGGCCGCGCCAGCGGTATCATCAATGTTGGTGGTAACAAAGTTCACCCGGAACAGGTTGAACAGGTTCTGCTGCAACACCCGGCTGTGCGCCAAGCCAGAGTATATGCTAAAAGCAGTAGTGTGCTGGGTCAGCTGGTCGTGGCCGATATTGTCACAGACTGCAATGAAGATACCGCAGCGCTGCATCGTCAGCTGCTACAGTATTGTCAGCAGCGGCTGCAGCGTTATCAAATGCCAACACGGTTTAGCTTTGTATCTGAGTTATCGACCAATGCTACCGGCAAGCTAAACCGGCACACAAATAAACAAGGAGCATCATGACCAGGTTAGTGATTGTGACCGGCGCCAGTCGAGGTCTGGGATTAGCTATCTGCCAGCAGTTATTGCAAGCCAATTACAATGTACTCGCACTGGCCAGGACACTCAGTGATGAACTGGCTGATTTGCAGCAACAATATGCTGCGCTGCACTTTATCGCGGCTGACTTATCCGAGCTGGATAATATACAGCAACTATGCAACCACATCGTTAAACAGCATGGCCGGCCGTATGCGCTGATAAATAATGCTGCCGTTGGTTACGATGGCGTATTAGCGACCATGCACAATAGTGAGATCAACAGCCTGCTTAATCTGAATGTGCAAGCGCCGATTTTACTCAGTAAATACCTGCTCAGGCCAATGCTGCTAAATCAGCAGGGCCGTATCATTAATATTTCATCCATTATCGCCCGCACCGGTTTTAATGGCCTCAGTGTGTATGCTGCCAGTAAGGCCGCATTAGAGGGATTCAGTAAATCACTGGCGCGTGAAGTAGGCAAAGCCGGTATTACCGTTAACTGCGTAGCACCGGGGTATATGCAAACCGACATGACCCAAAGCCTGCAAGGCGATAAGCTCGACAGCATTAAACGGCGCAGCCCGCTGGGCCGGCTTGCCACACCTGATGATGCTGCAGCTGCAGTCTTATATTTACTCAGTGAGCATGCCAGCGCCGTGACAGGTACCGTTCTGACAGTAGACGCAGGCAGTACGGCTTAAATTAGATAATATGCCGGAGAATAGTATGGCAATTGACCGTTTTAGTAAAAAGTACGAACAGATCCGTAGTTTTATTCATACCTCACAGCCATTTATTATTTATGGTGCAGGTACCAACGGTCAGAAAGTAGCAGACTATTTAGCCCCCTACCCGGCCAAACTTGCGGGGTTTTGTGATTCCGATCCGAAAAAACAGGGCAGTCAGTTTCATGGTCACCCCATCTTGTCTCCCCAGCAAGCTGTCGATAGCGGCTATATGATTATTGTTGCCAGTACCTGGTATGCACAAATTATTGCAACGCTGCAGCGACTGGGTGCAAACCATATTTTGAATCTGAGTTTAATCGGTCTGGCCAAGCAGCCTTTTGTCGACGACATTGCGCAACGTTTAAACGCGTTAGAGCAAAAGCTGGCAGATAGCCAATCAACAAGCCTGCTGCACAACCTGCTCGATTTCCTGATAGACGATACGGCGCCCGCACTGCCGATCAGTAGCTACCCGCAGTATCTGCACCCGGCAATACGTAAGTTGCCACACATCGATATGATTGACGGTGGTGCCTGTCTTGGCGAAAGCCTGGACACGTTCAAAGATTACTTACCCAACCGTATCAATATGCTGTGCTTTGAACCTGAGAGGGGCAATATCACCGCGTTACAGGGTAAAATTGAGCACATGCAAATCAGCGACAGCGCTGCCGTAGTTGAGGCCGGTTTATGGTCAGAAGATACACAGCTTCGCTTTACGTCAGCTGCCGCCAGTGGCTCAAATGCGAACTGTAATGTTGATGACGATGGCGATATTGTCATTAACACCCGGGCGATTGACAGCATCTGTGCCGAACGACAATTTATTCCAAGTTTAATTAAAATGGATATCGAAGGTGCTGAAGTTGCGGCATTGGCAGGGGCGAAGCACACTATCCGTACGCACAAACCGGCTCTGGCAATTTGTCTGTATCATCACTTAGATGATCTGTGGACAATTCCGGAGTATATCCATAGTTTGCGCCCGGACTACCAGATGAGCCTTGGCCACCACACTAAAGGCTGGTTTGAAACGGTACTTTATTGTTACTAGCGCAGTTAGCTGTGTTGTTCAGTGATGCACAGCACGGCGCACAACTTTCATTAGTCGAGTTGTTTTTTCAGATTAAACTTGAAAAATCTCACCAGAAATAATCGCCACCAATCACGCAGGCTGAGGTCACGAT
>JBFKFH010000063.1:0-14595 GCA_041618685.1 Rheinheimera sp. | reverse complement strand
GGGCTGTTATGTTAATAACAGCTTAGCTGCAGACACTACACTATGCGAACTGCCGCGCAGCAACTTAGCGTTTCGCGTGGCGCTGTCGTTAACTTTGTGACACGCTCTGGCCGTCGCTAAGCCGTTCGGCACCACGGGTCACAACTTTCTCGCCGGCTGCCAATCCTTCATCAACAGTGATCCAGTCACCATTACCATCGCTGACTTTCACGGCTTTGCGGTGGGCGATATTGTTGTCATCAACAGTGACAACAAAGGTGCCATCGTTTCGCAACAATATGGCGTCGCGATGCACGGTAATAGCGGGTTTAGCGTCACGGGTAGCAACCTTAACGCTGACCAGTTCACCGGCCAGCCAGTTGGCCGAGCTGGTGCCCAGTTTCAGGCGCAATTCAGCCCGTTGGCTTTGCGCGTCGGCTGCCGGGATCACCGCGCTTACCGCAGCCTTGCCATCCTGTTGCTGATTGCTGATGCTTAGTGTGTCTCCCTGGCGGACAAAACGCAGGTATTGCAGCGGCACATAGGCGCGAACCTCCAGCTGATAAATATCCTGCAAGCGTAAAAGCGGTGTACTGCGCGATACATCTCCACCGGCTTCGCGCAGCCGCTCTGCGACGACACCGGCAAAGGGCGCACGTACCTGGGTGCGGCTAAGCTGGTCATCCACCTGTGCAATCCGGGCGGTGATAATGTTGGCATCAGCGAGTGCCAGTTGATAATCAGAGCTGGCCTTATCCAGTTGCAGCAACGATATGCTTTGGCCCTGGCGTAACTCCTGCAGACGCAGGTGCTCGCGCTCAAAATACTGCGCCTGCAGTTGGGCGCGTTGTAACTGCGCGCTTAACTCGGCTTTGTGCAGTGTCAGGGGTTGCGGGTCCAGCTGTGCCAGCAGCTCGCCGGCCTTAACCTGGGTGCCGGCTTCTGCCACCCAGCTCAGCCGGCCGTCGATACCGGCGGTAAGTTCAGTGTTATTGATGCTGAATACAGTACCGGCGATATCCATAGTAGGCACATCGTACGATAACCGGCTTTCAGTAAGCTGTACCGAGTTAGCAGACGCTGCCTGGGCCAGCGTCATGCCCCAGCAAAATAAGGTGATGACAAGCAGAGATTTATACATGTTTGGCTCCTTGAGCGGAAACGGTGTTAATAGCAGAACGAACCAAGGCCGGGCGTTGTAATTGCAACACGGCAGGCAGCAAGATAAGGGTGAACATTGCGCTAACGGCCATACCGCCAACAATAACCGTGGCCAGACCGCGGTATATTTCCGCCCCCACACCGGGGATCAACATCAGCGGCAGCATGCCAAACAGGCTGGTCAGAGTGCTCATATACACCGGTCTGGCACGCAGCTGAACCGCCTGGCGCACGGCATCAACACGGCTTAAGCCTTCGCGCTCGGCGCAGCGGGTCTGGTCAACTAATAAAATGGCGTTATTCACCACCAATCCCAGCAGAATAATAAAGCCAATCATTGTTAACAAATCGAGTGACTGCACAGCAAACAGGTTAACCAGCGCCAGTGCAATAACCCCGCCGGCAATGGCCAGCGGCATGACCAGCAATACCAGCAGCGCATCGCGTAATGAACGGAACAGCGCCGTCATCAGTAATAATAAGATCAGTAAGGCTAGGGCAAAATTCACCAGCATTTCATCAATGGCCGATGTCATCTGGCTGGCATTGCCGCTAAGCTGCAGGCTGGCGCCGTCTGGCAAGGCTTGCTGCATCGGTGGCAACACATGCTGCTGCAGTATTTCCATGGCTTCGGCCAGCGACATGCCCTCTGGTGGCCGCACAATTAAGCTGATGGTGCGCTTACCGCCAATCCGGCGTAATTGCGACGGCCCGACAGTCTGATGCAGCTGCACAATATTGCTCAATGTTTGAATGCCTGCTCTTGGCGTGACCAGTGGCATGGCGGCCAGTTGTTCCGGCGTTTGCCATTTTTCGGCACGTAATATCACATTCATCCGGTCGTTACCGTCAAAATACTCTGACACAAACAGACCACTGGTAAAGGCTTTGACATAATTGGCCACTTCGGCTCGGTTTAGCCCTGCCTGGCTAATGGCGCGGTCGTGCGGCAATAACTGTAGTTCCGGCTCCGCCATTTCCAGTGCCGGTACCGGCTGCGCGCTGCCACCCGGTAAGTGCTGTTTTACCGCTTCAGCTCCAAGTTTGGCCGCTTGCATCAATGCGCTAAGGTCGGGCCCCTGCAGGTTTAATTCGATACTACGGCCATCACCGCCACCCGATACGTTAATCATCGAGCCACGGAATATAAACACCTGAGTGTCGGGGATACCGGCAAACACTTCGTCACGCACGACGTTCATCAGCTGTTCGACCTGGGTCGGGTCGGCGGCGTAAATAAAACCACCGCTGGCATTGGGGCCAAAGGTATAAAAGTTGTAATTTTTAATGCCCGGGGTTT
This sequence comes from Rheinheimera sp., assembly GCA_041618685.1. Classification (GTDB taxonomy): domain Bacteria; phylum Pseudomonadota; class Gammaproteobacteria; order Enterobacterales; family Alteromonadaceae; genus Alishewanella. The sequence continues at coordinate 12,155 of JBFKFH010000063.1, read as the reverse complement.
TGCCTCCGCTATAATACGGCTCCAGTCGCTCGACCACCCGATTAGCCAACTCCTGCTCAATAAACTCCAGGTTGCCACCCGGCGGCAGGCTAAAGGAATAGAAAAAACCATCGATGGGCGCGCGTGGCATAAAGTCAGTGCGGGGTAATAACACCATGGTCAACACGACCGAAGCGCCAAGTAAGCCAGCAATCCATAGCAGGCGTTTGCGGGCACTGTTGGTCAGACGCATAATCAACGCGCTTAACCGCTGCCAGTATGATGCGAACGGATCTGCACTGGTACTGGTGCCCAACCAATAACGGCTGGCCAGCGGCACAATAGTGATGGCGGCGATAAAGCTGCTGCAAACCGCGACCGATAAAGTCAACGCCAGATCGGAAAACAGCTGGCCTTCTATACCAGCCATAAACAATATCGGCAGGAAAATAGCTACCGTTGTTGCGGTAGATGCCAGTAGTGCACCACTGACTTGTGCCGCGCCACGCAGTGCAGCCTTCTTGTCATCCAGACCTTCGCTTTTTAAGCGCAGAATATTTTCCTGCACAATAATGGCGGCATCCAGCACCAGGCCTACGGCAAAGGCCAGGCCGGCCAGTGAGATTACGTTCAGGCTACGCCCCAATAGCTGTAGCGCTAACAAAGCAATAGCCAACGACAGTGGTATGCTAAGCGCTATGATAGCGGTAGTGCGCCAGCCACGCATAAACAGCCACAGTAAGCCCAGTGCCAGCAGTACGCCTAAGCCCAGATTACTTTTTACCAGTGCCAAAGCATTACGAATATGTACCGACGCGTCGAAGCTGAGGTCAATCATCAGCCCGGCTTCGAGCAGAGGGCCGTTGTTAAGTTCGGTAATCGCCAGGTTTATTTCATCCAGCAGGGCTACGGTGTTGGCATCGTTGTTACGCGCTATCGTAATGTAATATGCCTGGGCGCCATTGCGCAGTGTAAAGCCGTTGCGATCGCTAAACCCGAGCTCGGCGCTGGCCACGTCGCGCAGATAAATCGGCCGGTCGCCGCTGTAGGCGAGGATCATATCCAGCAGGGATTGCGGGTTAAACTGCCCGGCAAAACGCACCGTATACTGTCGCCGGCCCACATCGGCAAAGCCGCCTGAAGCGTCTGTCGCACCACGGATATGCGCGGCAATACTGTTAATATTTAACCCCAGTGCGGCGGCACGCTGGGCATCAAAGGTAATACGCAGCTCGCGCTGGCGCTGGCTGTTTAAATTAACCTGTGCCACGCCCTGAATGCGGCTTAACCGCGGATAGACTACGTCTTCAATCAACTGTTGAAACTGGCTTACGTCGCGCACCTGGTTACCCGGTAAGGTTCGTACCAGTAAAGAGGCGGTATTGGGCATGCCGCCGCCACCACCGGCAACGACGGCCGGTTCGAATGCATCAAGCGGTAGTGGTGGTGCCTGATTCAGGTTATTTATCACATCCAGCATGGCTTGCTGCATATCAGCGCCAACATCGAATGTCAGCGTAATAGAGCCAAAACCACGCTGAATGCTGGTTTCTACCTTGGTTACACCACGGGTATTCTTAATGGCATTTTCAATAGGTTCAATAATGACAGCTTCCACTTCCTGTGGTGCGGCTGAGCGCCAGCCGGTAAACACCGAGATTTGTGGCTGTTCAATATCGGGTGTAATTTGAATCGGCAGTTTAAGCAGGCTTATCACGCCAAACAATAAAATCAGTATGGCGATGACAATAATACTGGCCGGATTTTTTAGTGCCGTGCGGGTAAGGTTCATCCAGGGTAGTTCCATGCACTTTAGTTGGCTGAAATCTATCCGCTGGCAAAAAAAAAGCGATATTGATGGGGCAAACGGGGGCAATTTTGCGCCCGACGGTGGCCTATTAATAAAGTCTTACAGGCGGTAACAACTAATTACAGCCTGTAAGTGAGCACTTAGTTACCACTGCCTATCTTATTCAGCAGTTTGTCTTTTAACTTATCTTTTGCCTGATCTTTTACATCTGCCAGTTTGGCATTGAGCATGCTTTCTATATTGCCGCTGATATCGGCGACTTCACCGTTTTGTTGCGTTAACAGTGCGGCCCAATCTTGCTGACCCGCTAAGCCGGTTTGCAGCTGGTCGTCTAGCCTGGCCTGTAATTTACTCTGGTAGGCCGCAATTTTCTGCTTCGCTTCGCCCAGCAGCGCGTCGCCCAGCAATTTATCCAGAGAAGAGCGGATACTAACCTCGGGTTGGCTGATTAAGCCAGTGGTGGCGATATTCAGCGGTATTTGTCGCTGCTGATTTAATAAGCCGGCAAGTTGCTGCAGATATTTATTACCACTGCTGTTAAAGCTGGCGTCGGTTAATGCCACGCTAGCCTGCTGCGAGATGCGATTGTCGGTCAGGTTTAGCTTACCGCTGGAGTTAATAAGCCCGCTGGTCAGGGCCAGTGCATTTTCAGCATTACCCAGCAGCATGGGCTGCAGGTTTAACCCGTCCAGCTGCCAGGTCAGATTCGTGACCATTTGCTGCAAAATGGCGAAGTCACCACTTAATGTAAAGGCTGCCAGCTGCGGTAACCGGTTAACATCCAGTGAAAAGGTGGTGGCACGATTGATTAGCGCATGCTGAGCGGTAATATCCTGCAGTGCTATGGTCGCTTCACCACCACCAATCAGCCAGTTTACCCGGGCCTGTTTGACCCAAAAATCCGGATACGGCTGGTGAGGCAGCGGCAAAATACGGTTGGGCAGTGCCGTAGCCGCCTCAGCTGTAGTACTGTGCTCTGCCGCTCCTTGTTGCGGAATGTAAGGCTTTGCCAACAGATAGATACTTTGTAACTGTGCGACCCGTTCTCCCCAGGCATCACCAAGCAAAATCTGGCTGATACCGGCCAAACCGCCATCGCTGAGATTTGCCAGCTGTTGTACTTTGGCATAATCAGCTTTGCTGGCGGCATGTAATTCTGCCAACGCCTGAGTAAGCGCAGTTTTACTCTGGCTTAGTTGCTGCGCAATTGCACTAACCTTGGCCTTTTCAGCGCTAAGCTGCTCTTTTAGCTGCTGCAATTGCTGGGCTTTGCTGGCCAAGTCAGCAGCGTTGCTAATTTTACTGTCAGTTAAGCTGCTGATATCGGCTTGATACTGTGCCAGGGTGTCACGGCTTGGCAATTGGTCTTGCAGACTTTTCAGCTGTTGTTGTTCGCGCAGCGCAAGTTGTTTCAGTGCTTCTGCTTTGGCTGGCGTTTGCAGGTTTGCCCGTGCAATCAGCTCATCGGCATCGGGCAGGTCTACCTGCAGCAGCTTGGCAAAATCGATTTTCTCGCCGTCAGCGCCCGGCACGCGATAGACTTCACCGACATTGCTGCGCTCTTGACCATATTGCAACCCATCGATGGTTAGCTCATTAATAACATAATAGCCCAGCAGAGCCGGCCATAACTCTAATGCCGCACTGGCATGGCTAAAGCTTAAGCTATTGTGCGTCGGGTTGGCGGCGTCGGTAACCTGTAGCTTGCCAACGCTAACGGTCAGCGGGGCCAGCCCGACAGATACCGTATCAATATTGACCTCTGCGCCAACTGCTTTTTCCAGACTATATACCATGCCGATACGAATGGCCGGACCGGCAAATAAGTACACCAGTGCCAGTAGCGCGGCGAAGAATACGATAAACACTAGCCAACCAGACTTACGTATCATAGTGTGCTCCTTAATTCAGTTTTTCATACAGCGAGAATAGCTTGCTGGCTTTGAGCATCTTGGTTAGTTTCCATTTCTCGACCCGAGTCATAATGTTGCTGCGGTACTGCAGTACCAGCGTTTTACTCAGCCAGGCCACCGGTATCAGCAGCGAGGCTCCCAGCACAAATGCGCCCAACGTCAGGGTATGATGTAAGTGCAGCAGTTGCAGGCTTTCGGTGTTGGCCAGAAGCTTAAGTAGCGCGTCATGCTGAGCATATTGCCAGGTTAGCTGCTCCAGCGGGGTGGCAAACAACAGCATTAAACCTTCGGTAAGGCCCCACACCACAATAAAGGTGGTCAGGTTAATCGTCAGCAGGCATACCACAAGTACCAGCAGCAGGGTCAGCAAACCAAAAGGCAAAATACCGGTAAACAGGCCCAGCGCTATCGCCCAGCCAATTTGCCACGGTGAGGCTTGTGAGTTTAATACTTTAAGAATTTTTGCCAGCATGGTCAGCATACATACTCCGGTAAACGGCCGCTTAGTAGTGTTATATAAGGTAACAGTCTGGCGCGGTTTTGTCAGGGATAAAGCAGTATGTAACTGACAGATAACAAAAAGGCGCCGGCTTTTATAGTCGGCGCCTGTATGTACTGCGGTAGTGTTGACTATGCCAGTGCCAGAAAACCAAAAAATGCCAGCACAGCGGCAGCAAAAGCATAGGGGAACTGCGTAATGGCATGGCTCATCAGGTTGCAACCTGAGCCCTGCGCCGCCAGTACCGTAGAGTCACTGTAGAAACAGGCCTGGCTACCAAACGAACTGGCAGACAATAGCGCGCCAATAACCAATGGAATGTCTGCTTCAACGGCGAAGGCCAGCGGCATAACAATGGGAATAGACACAGCGAAAATACCCCACGATGAGCCAGTGGCAAAGGCCAATACCGCCATCGACAGGAATACCAGTGCCGGTAGTAACTGTGCACTCATGTAGGGCGCCAGGTTATCGATGACATACTGCGGTAAGCCCAGCTGATCACAGACGTCTTTAAAGATAAAGGCAGCGATAACGGTACAAATGGCCGGCAGCATGGTTTTAAAGCCATTGATCATGACTTCCATCATCTCAGAGATATTCATCAGTCGCTGTGCCATATATAACGGCAGGGTCAGTAAAAAGGTAACTAACAAGCCTTTCCACACGTCGATGTCGAACCAGACGGTGAAGCCGACTAACATGATCATCGGCAATAAAAAGTTATGCAGTTTGCCGCCTTTTTTGTCTGACTGTTCAAATTCTTCATCAAACGATTGTACGGCAAAATCATCGGCCGAATGGGTGTCCTGTGCAGTCGTTGCAGAGTTCGGTGCATCCTGTGCGGCAATAGTGGCGTATTGTGCGGCTAACTCTGCTTTTTTCATCGGCCCAAATATTGGCACTACACCTAAGATCACCAGAATAACCATAATCATCGCCAGCCACGCATACAGCATATAGGGAATGGCAGAGATATAGGTGGCAATGCCACTGGCATCACCGACCGGGGCGACATCATTGGCGACCAGTAGACCACCAAAAAACACTGCCCAGGTAGAAATAGGGATCAGCACACAAATAGGCGCCGCAGTTGAGTCGACCACATAGGCCAGCATCTCGCGAGACACTTTATATTTGTCGGTAATACGCTTCATGGTCTCACCCACAGTTAGCGCATTCAGGTAGTCGTCGACAAAAATGACTATGCCCAGAAAACAGGTCATCAACAGTGAGGATTTGCGGCCTGTAGCAACATGCTGTGCGGCGCGGCCAAAGGCAAAGGCACCACCGGTGTGCACCAATAACGCTATCAGGGCGCCAAAGCCGCCACAGACTAAAATAAGCCAGCCGATGGTTTCGTCCTGCATTACCCGCAGTGACGTGGCGGCGAAGTTATCCAGCGCACCCAGCGGTGACAACAGCAATAAACCTGCAATTGCGCCAATTACCAGCGCCAGGATCGGCCGTTTTAACCAAATGGCAATCGCTAATACCACCAGCGGCGGAATTAAACTGATAGCGCTGGACGGGGCAGTTATAACAACGGCGGCCGCTTCGGCCGCCGTTGCAACAGGTTCGGCGAGACTCTCAACCAGGGTATCTGCTGACATCATTTTTTATTCTCATCACACTTCCGGCAGACCGGATTAAAGTTAAGTGAACCGTTGCAGCAGATAACCCAACTCAACGGAGCGGTTCCTTGCGTTTATCAGCCGTGCTGCGCACCAAATAGCAGGCGCTAAACACCAGACTTTACTGCATAAATACGCAGTGCAAGTGTATTTCCAGCCAGCTGGCGAAATACCGCGCAATCATAGCAAAAATTCTTTTTTCTACCAACGGAATATTTCAGCCAGCCCTTGGCTGATAAAGCCCCGGCCGTAAAGCGCGGCAATAAAAAAACCGGACCTTGAGGCCCGGTTTTATCAGCTTTGCATCGACGATTACAGTGCGGCTATTTCGGCGTGCTGCAGTTGCAATTTAGCAACGGCCTGTTCCAGTTCAGCCTGCTTGGCGCGCTCTTTTTCCAGCACGGCTTCAGGTGCTTTGGCAACAAAGCCTTCGTTTGCCAGTTTCCCGGCGACACGTGCCAGTTCCTGCTGGGTTTTCTCCAGCTGTTTGCCAATCCGGCTAAGCTCAGCGTCTTTATCAATTAAACCGGCCATCGGGATCAATAAATCCATACTGCCAATTAACTGTGTAGCACAGCTTGGCGCCTGTTCACCGGCCGCTAACACAGTAATGTGTTCCAGCTTAGCCAGATTCATCAAAAAGCTTTCGTTCTGGCTTAAGCGGCGCTGTTCTTCGCTGTTGACGTTGCGCAGCAGAATACTTAATGGCTTGCTTGGCGCGATGTTCATCTCGCCACGTACATTACGAATAGCCGTGATCACTGCTTTTAACCATTCCAGATCCGCAGTGGCGGTGTTATCTACCAAGGTATTGTCTGCTACCGGATAGGGCTGCAGCATAATGCTGTCAGAATCACTGCCGGTCTGCGCAGTGCCGGTGAGTGGTTTAACCGATTGCCAGATCGTTTCGGTAATAAATGGCATAATCGGGTGCATTAAGCGCAACAGACTTTCCAGCACGGTAACCAGCGTATGGCGGGTGCCGCGCTGTTGCAGCGGGGTACCTTTGAACAATATTGGCTTGGTCAGTTCCAGATACCAGTCACAGAACTGGTTCCAGGTAAATTCATACAGCGCCGTTGCCGCCAGGTCGAAGCGGTAGCTATCGATATATTGCCTGACCTGCGTTACCGTGCCCTGATATTGCGCCAGAATCCATTTATCTGCCAGCGACAGCTGCATTTCGCCGCCGCTAAAACCGCAATCCTGCTGCTCGGTGTTCATCAGCACATAGCGGCTGGCGTTCCATAACTTATTACAGAAGTTACGGTAGCCTTCCAGGCGTTTCATATCCCAGTTGATGTCACGGCCGGTCGAGGCCAGTGCGGCCAAGGTAAAGCGCAGCGCATCGGTGCCGCTGGCAGTGATACCGTCGGGAAACTGCTTCTCGGTGGCTTTGGCTATTTTTTCTGCCAGATGCGGCTGCATCATATTGCTGGTGCGTTTAGCCAGCAGATCCGGCAGTGAAATGCCGTCAATCATATCTAGCGGGTCAACCACATTACCCTTAGATTTAGACATCTTGTCGCCGTTCTCATCGCGGATCAGGCCGGTGACATAGACGGTTTTAAACGGAACCTGCGGTTTGCCATCTTTATCTTTGATAAAGTGCATCGTCATCATAATCATCCGGGCAACCCAGAAGAAAATAATGTCGAAGCCGGTCACCAGTACGTTGGTCGGGTGGAAAGTCCGCAGTGCATCGGTGTCTTCCGGCCAGCCCAGTGTAGAGAATGTCCACAGCGCTGAGCTGAACCAGGTGTCCAGTACATCATCATCCTGACGCAGCTTTACCGCGTCAGCCAGCTGATGCTTGGCGCGTACTTCGGCTTCAGTGCGGCCAACATAGACCTTACCGGCTTCGTCATACCAGGCGGGAATACGGTGACCCCACCATAACTGCCGTGAGATACACCAATCCTGAATATCACGCATCCAGCTGTAGTACATGTTTTCATATTGTTTGGGCACAAATTCAATCTGGCCGCTCTCGACTGCTTCGGTCGCAGTTTTCGCCAAAGGTGCAACCCGGACATACCATTGATCTGTCAGCAGGGGCTCAATGACTACGCCGCTGCGGTCGCCATAAGGCAGGGTGTTATTATGGTCTTCGACTTTTTCCAGCAAACCGGCGGCGTCAAATGCAGCAACTATTGCTTTACGCGCCGCGTAACGGTCTAACCCCTGGAATTCAGCAGGAATAGGCGCCGACATTGCCGGGTTAACTTCGCCATTCGGGTGGAAACATTCACCGGTACTACAGATGGTTGCATCCAATGTCATGATGTTGATCATGGGTAGCTGGTTACGCTTACCGACTTCATAATCGTTAAAATCATGCGCCGGGGTAATTTTTACGCAGCCGGTGCCCTTTTCCATGTCGGCGTGTTCGTCGGCGACGATAGCAATACGGCGGTTCACCAACGGTAAAATTACTTCTTTACCGATCAATGCTTTGTAGCGCTCATCTTCCGGGTTTACGGCTACCCCGGTATCGCCCAGCATGGTTTCCGGCCGGGTGGTGGCCACAACCAGATAGTTTTTACCTTCGGCAGTCGTTGCACCGTCGGCCAGCGGGTAGCGTAGGTGCCACATATGGCCTTGTTGATCTTTGTTTTCTACTTCCAGATCAGAGATGGCGGTGTGCAGCTTCGGATCCCAGTTTACCAGGCGCTTGCCACGGTAAATTAAATCATCTTCAAACAAGCGTACGAACACTTCCTGCACGGCGTTAGACAAACCGTCGTCCATGGTAAAACGCTCACGCTCCCAGTCGACCGAGTTGCCTAACCGGCGCATTTGCGATGTAATCGTGCCACCTGACTCGGCTTTCCACTGCCAGACTTTTTCGATAAACGCTTCGCGGCCCAGTTCATGCCGGCCCGGTAAGCCTTCAGCGGCGAGCTTTCGCTCTACCACCATCTGGGTTGCAATGCCGGCGTGATCGGTACCAACCTGCCACAGGGTATTTTTACCCTGCATACGCTGATAACGCGTTAACGCATCCATAATGGTCTGCTGAAAAGCATGACCCATATGCAGGCTGCCGGTCACATTTGGTGGCGGGATCATAATGCAATAGTTGCCATGGCTTTCATCGCCACTTGGCTTGAAGTAGCCTTTGGCTTCCCATGCGTTATACATGGCCTGTTCTATTTCACTGGGGTTAAACGTTTTTTCCATGATAGTACCTGTAATCAGCTGGCGGTAAGGGTTTGCGGATTAACGCCTAACTGACGATATTGCTTAAAACGCTCCCGTGCTTGCACTTTTAATTGCTCAGCGGCGGGAACAAATTCAATGATTTGGGCGAAACGGTTGGCAAAAGCCGGAATGGTGTCGGCTAAGTTAATCAGAACCGTCCGGTTTTGCCTCGGTGCCTGCCAGCCAATTTCTACCGGCGCACCGTATTTAGGGCCTTCGCCAGTCAGGTTATGCGGTACGAAGCGCCCGGCGTCAAACTGCCATAACAGTTCATCAAAAGCTTCGGCCTGCTGCTGGTCGGCAGTATAAACGAAAACCCGTTGTTTGGCGCGGTACAAGTCAGCACATAGCTGGCATGCTAAAGCAAAATGAGCTGGCGTGGTGCTCAGCTCATTTTGTCCGGCCGCTTCTGAGGCCGGCTCGTCGCTTAACAAATAAAAGCTAACCTGCATCAGTGGTCCTGTTGCTGGCCAACCCGGTTAATTAAAAACTGGGTTAACAGTGGCACTGGCCGGCCGGTTGAGCCTTTGTCTTTGCCGCCACTGCGCCATGCGGTACCCGCAATGTCTAAGTGCGCCCAGTTATATTTGCGGGTAAAGCGTGACAAAAAGCAGGCGGCTGTAATAGTGCCAGCTGCACGACCACCCAGGTTACTAAAGTCTGCAAACGGGCTTTCCAGTTGTTCCTGATAATCGTCCCACAGCGGTAAACGCCAGGCGCGATCGCCACTTTGCTCTGATGCATTTAAGATTTCATGCGCTAAAGGGTTGTGGTTACTTAACAAGCCACTGGCATGTTTACCCAGTGCGACAACGCAGGCACCAGTTAAGGTGGCTACGTCAATAACCAGTTCCGGGTCAAAGCGTTCGACATAGGTTAACGCGTCGCACAGCACCAGGCGGCCTTCGGCATCAGTGTTAAGCACTTCTACGGTTTGGCCTGACATAGTAGTTAGAATGTCGCCCGGGCGGTAGGCGTTAGCATCCGGCATATTTTCTGCCGCTGCCAACACCGCAACAATATTTATCGGCAAATTAAGATTAACCACAGCATGCATGGTGCCCAGCACTGAGGCTGCGCCACACATATCGTACTTCATCTCATCCATACCATCGCCGGGTTTCAGGCTGATACCACCGGAGTCAAAGGTCAGGCCTTTACCAACTAATACTACCGGTGCACTTTCATTGCCGGCACCATTGTATTTAATCACTGCCATACGTGGTCCGTTCACCGAACCACGGCCAACCGCAAGGTATGAATTCATGCCGTGTGCTGCCAGTTCTTCTGGTCCTAACACATCAACACTGATTTTCGCTGAGCTTTCTGCCAGCAGTTGTGCCTGCTCTGCCAGATATTGCGGGGTACAGATGTTAGGTGGCAAGTTGCCAACGTCTTTACACTGCTTGATACCGGCCGCAATGGCCAGGCCATGTTCGACAGCTTTTTCGCCAATGGTAAGGTCGCGACGTGTCGGTACATTGAACACAATCTTACGCAGTGGGCGGCGCGTTTCGTCTTTTTTACTTTTTAACCGGTCAAATACATACAGGCAGTCTTGCGTGGTTTCCACTGCATGACGCACTTTCCAGTAGGTATCACGGCCTTTAACATGTAACTCAGATAAAAAGCATACTGCTTCCATCGAGCCGGTTTCGTTCAGTGTACTGATGGTTTTGGCGATGATCTGCCGGTACTGACGCTCGTCCAGCTCACGCTCTTTGCCGCAGCCGACTAATAATACCCGCTCGCTAAGGACGTTCGGCACATGATGCAATAACAGCATCTGGCCCGGCTTGCCTTCCAGATCGCCGCGCCGCAGTAAATTGCTGATGTAACCTTCACTGATTTTATCCAGTTGTTCTGCTACGGCGGAAAGACGGCGTGGTTCATATACGCCAACCACAATGCAAGCACTGCGTTGTTTTTCCGGACTTCCGCTTTTTACGCTGAACTCCATACCAACTCCTGATTCTAAGAGACTGTGCTATTATAACTCGGCACTTTTATGGCTAAATTCTACCGCGAATTTATAAAAAAGCTCGGTTTTCTGCGCCGTTTGGTCGATAATAATTGCTATAAATATCAAGTTTACTGAAAAATCGCCAGGGTTCCAGCAAAAAGACAGGTTTTTAGGGGGCGTTTTGATCATTTTTCGTTACCTGTTAGGTGAGGTTTTTAAGTCTCAGCTGGCGGTTTTTATCATTCTGATGACCATTATTATCAGCCAGCGCTTTGTGAAAATTCTGGCCGACGCTTCTGAAGGTGAATTACCCGGACAACTGGTGATGAGTATCGTCGCGCTGAAACTGCCGCAACTGGCGGTGATTATTCTGCCGCTAAGTGCTTTTGTCGGCATTTTGGTGGCGTATGGCCGGGTTTACGCCGACAGTGAAATGACGGTATTGCATGCTACCGGTGTCAGCGAATGGTATGTTACCCGTCTGACACTGTTATTGTCGGTGTTTATGGCGATTGCTGCTGCCAGCATCACTTTGTATCTAAGCCCTTGGGCTACAGAGCAGGAATACCGTATCCTGGAAAAAGCCGATGCCAATGCCGGTTTGCTGTCGGTTGTGCCGGGGCGGTTTCAACATACGTCGAATGAGAATGCAGTGATCTTTGTGCATGAGGTCGGCCGTGGCGCCGATAGCGGTATGTTATCCAGGGTGTTTGTCGCGCAAAACAGTGCCCGCGATGAGCAGGGTAGTCACTCTATCGTTTATGCCCAAAGCGGCAGTGTAAAAGAAGATGCCAGAGGCGGCCAGACGTTGCAATTACAGCAAGGCCGTCGGTATGCCGGTGATGTTGCATCGCCCGCGTTTGAAATTACTGAATTCGAAAACTACCAGATCCAAATCCGTGAGCAGGAAGTTGAGCAGCGCCGGCGCAAGCTGGGCAGTATGGCAAGTAACGAGCTGTTACAACTGGACAGTAACGAAGCCATAGCCGAGTGGCATTGGCGTATTGCTATTCCGCTGTCTATTCCACTGTTAACGCTGATCGCTGTGCCGCTAAGCCGGGTCAATCCGCGCCAGGGTAAGTTTGGTCGCTTGTTGCCGGCGTTGCTGTTGTATCTTGGTTATTACTCGTTGCTGATCATTGCCCGTTCTGCG
>JBFKFH010000062.1:0-14610 GCA_041618685.1 Rheinheimera sp. | reverse complement strand
TTGGTTTTATTGCGATAAAAAAATAAATTCCGTTTAGAGGATAGACGGATGTAGACTGTATTCGACAGCTTTACATTTGTCTTTACATTTTACAGTGGTCAAGGTCCCCACTCACCTATTGCATTTACCCAAAAGGTATACAGGTTGATTTTTAAGGTAAGCCTCTAATTAAAGAGGCTTTTTTCGACTAATTTACAATTTGTCTTTACATAACTAAAAGTGGTTGGTCAAAACGGAATATCGTCATCAAAGTCGATTGGCGGTTCCATCGGCGCTTTTTGTTGTGGCTGCGCCGGTTGCTGGTAGCCAGCCTGCTGCTGCGCCGGGCGCTGCTGATAACCACCCTGTTGCGGTGCGCTTTGCTGATAACCGCCTTGCTGTGGCTGCTGATAGCCCTGTTGTGGCGCAGCTTGCTGATAACCACCTTGCTGCTGTGCTGCTGGTTTCTGATAACCACCCTGCTGGCCGCCACCCATGCCACCGCCTTGTTGCTGACCGTCACCACGGCCATCTAACATTTGCAGTTCGTTGGCGATTATTTCGGTAGTGTAACGCTCTACGCCGTCTTTATCCTGCCACTTACGGGTTTTCAGTTTACCTTCAATATAAACTTTGCTGCCTTTACGCAGGTATTCACCGGCAATTTCGGCTAAACGCTGATAAATTACCACTCGGTGCCATTCGGTTTGCTCTTTTTTCTCATTAGTGGCTTTGTCAGTCCAGCTTTCTGAGGTTGCTACCGTTAAGTTGGCCACTGCGCCGCCTTGCGGCATATAACGCACTTCCGGGTCAGTGCCCAGGTTACCTATCAGGATGACTTTGTTAATTCCACGCGCCATGCGAATTCTCCTAAAAAATTATTAAGCCCCGGCGGCGGCAATAACAGCCTGCGCCTGCGCTGTGTCAAAATGTGCTGAGCTAACCTTCAGATAACAGCGCTGCTCTGCCAGAACCAGTGTAACTTCCTGCACCCCGGCCAATGCCGTTAATTGTGCCGCTAATTGTTTAGCCTGCGGCTCCGTTTGCAACGACACCGCCAGTGATAAACGCTGTGCGCGCTGAGGAATAATAAGGCTGCTGGCGACTGCCAGCCATATTAAACCAATAACCGCCAGCACAGCAAACAAAGCTTGGTAGCCAAAATGTTGCACCAGGCTGCCACCGACCACACCGCCTAGAAAAGCACCAAAAAACTGGCTGCTGGAATAAATGCCCATCGCACTGCCGCGCTGGCCAGCAGGTGCAATACGTGACACCAGTGCGGGCAGGCTGGCTTCCAAAAAGTTAAAGCCAATAAAAAACAGCAGCAAAGCACAGGTAAAACCGATAAAGCCAGGCAGCAGCAACAGCAACAACATGCTGCTAATCAACAGGGCTATTGCCAGCAAAAAGAAGCCTTTTTCCTGCGCTTTGCGCATGGCAATAATCATCATCGGGATCATCAGCACAAAGGCCCCCAGCAATACCGGCAGATAAAACTGCCAGTGCTGCACCGACGCCAGGCCATAATTTTTTAATAACACCGGCAACGCGACGAACAGCGCAGTCAGCATCAGATGTAGCAGCAATACGCCAAGGTCCAGTTGCAGCAACTGCCGGTGTTTTAGCATTTTACCCAGGCTTTGTGGCAACGCCAGTGTTTCGGCCATTGGCGCCTTACTGACGCTTTGTGGCAACGCAAACGCAACCAAAAGCATGGCGCCACAGGCCAGCAACGCTGTTGCCCAAAACACGCCACTTAAGCCTGCCAGCTTGGCCAGCACCGGCCCCAACACCATAGCAGCGGCAAAACTTAAACCAATACTGGCTCCGATAATCGCCATTACTTTTGGCCGTTGCTCTTCGCGGGTTAAATCAGCGGCCAGTGCCAGTATCGCGCCGGCGATAGCGCCACCCCCTTGCAAAATACGCCCCAGCGTAACCATGTAAACCGAGTCAGCCAGCGCAGCCACCACAGAGCCAACAGCAAATAACGCCAGCCCGCCCAGCATGACTTTATGCCGGCCAATGCGATCAGACAGCCAGCCCAGCGGGATTTGCAAAATGGCCTGAGTTAAGCCGTAGGCACCAATGGCCAGGCCAATCCATAAAGGTGAAAAACCACTGAGCTCCGTGCCGTACAGTGCAAACACCGGCAACAGCATAAACAACCCCAGCATCCGGCTGGAAAATACCAGTGCCAGTGCCACGGCAGCACGTTTTTCTAAAGAATTCAGTTGATGCATCAGATATGAAATAACCGCTGAAATAAGCGCGCTAGTTTAGCATAGAACCGCTGCGGGTTAACTGCGTTTAATGCTATTTGCTATTCGGCCGCCACGGCATGTTTTTACTGCGCCGGGCAAACCAATTCCGTACACGCAGCGTATTGCTGCTATTGTAAGCCGGCGTGTAGCAAGAGCTAACATCACGCTGCTGGTTTTTTCTTTGTTGCATGTAGTGTATATTTGTACAGCCAACACGCCTTCACCGCCCATAACCGGAAACCACAATGGATAAAATTGATATTCGGGGTGCCCGTACCCACAACCTGAAAAACATTTCGCTGACCATTCCGCGCGATAAGTTAATTGTGATTACCGGATTATCCGGCTCGGGCAAGTCGTCACTGGCATTTGATACGCTGTATGCCGAAGGTCAGCGCCGTTATGTTGAATCACTGTCGGCCTACGCCCGGCAATTTTTAAGCCTGATGGAAAAACCGGATGTGGATCATATCGAAGGGTTATCGCCGGCTATTTCAATTGAACAAAAATCGACGTCGCATAACCCGCGCTCTACCGTAGGCACCATTACCGAAATTTATGATTACCTGCGCTTGCTGTTCGCCCGCGTCGGTGAGCCGCGCTGCCCGACACACGATTTACCGCTGGCGGCGCAAACCATCAGCGAAATGGTAGACAAAGTGACCGCTTTCCCCGAAGGCACCAAGTTGATGGTACTGGCGCCGGTGGTACAGGAGCGTAAAGGCGAGCACGTTAAAACCCTGGAAACACTAGCCGCACAGGGCTACATTCGCGCCCGTATCGACGGCGAAGTGTGCGATTTATCTGATCCGCCAACGCTGGACTTGCATAAAAAGCACACGATAGAAGTCGTGATCGACCGTATAAAAGTGCGTGATGATATAAAGACCCGGCTGGCCGAATCATTTGAAACCGCGCTGAGTTTATCTGGCGGTGTGGCCAAAGTGGCACTGATGGACGACCCCAGCGCTGCCGAGCTGGTGTTTTCTGCTAATTTTGCCTGCCCCAGCTGCGGCTATTCGATGGTCGAGCTGGAACCGCGGCTGTTTTCGTTTAACAACCCGGCCGGCGCCTGCCCAAGCTGTGACGGCCTGGGTGTAAAACAGTATTTCGACCCGAAAAAGGTAATTGTCAGCGACGAGCTGAGCCTGGCCGGTGGCGCTATTCGCGGCTGGGATAAGCGCAATTTCTATTATTTCCAAATGCTGAAGTCGTTAGCCGAACACTACGGCTTTGCGCTGGATGTGCCGTTTAACAGCCTGGATAAAAAACAGCAGGATGCGATTTTACGCGGCAGCGGTAAAACGGTAATCGACTTTAAATACTTAAATGATCGCGGCGATATTGTACTGCGCAGCCATCCGTTTGAAGGCATTTTGCCTAATATGGAACGGCGCTACCGTGAAACTGAATCTAACTCGGTACGCGAAGAGCTAAGCAAGTATCTGGCGCACCAGTCATGCCCCAGCTGTAACGGCACGCGTTTACGTGAAGAAGCGCGGCATGTGTTTATCGGCCAGACCAACCTGCCGCAAATTGTTGAACTGTCGATTGGCGATTGCATGGCATTTTTCCAGCAGCTGGCATTAACCGGCCAGCGAGCACAAATTGCCGAAAAAGTATTAAAAGAAATTCAAGACCGCTTAAGTTTTTTAGTTAACGTCGGGCTGAATTATCTGAACCTGTCGCGCAGCGCTGAAACGCTGTCGGGCGGTGAAGCCCAGCGCATACGTTTAGCCAGCCAGATTGGTGCTGGCTTAGTCGGCGTAATGTACGTGCTGGATGAACCCTCCATTGGCCTGCACCAGCGTGATAACGACCGTTTACTGGGCACTCTGACGCACCTGCGCGATCTGGGAAACACCGTGATAGTGGTAGAACACGACGAAGATGCGGTGCGCATGGCCGACCATATTATTGATATTGGCCCCGGCGCCGGTGTGCATGGTGGCAATATTGTTGCACAAGGTACGCTGGAGCAGGTGATGGCGGCACCGGAGTCGTTAACCGGCCAGTATCTGTCGGGCACACGTAAAATTGCCGTACCGGAGAAGCGCCACAAGCCGGGCAAAAAGTGGCTGGAAGTATTGGGCGCCACCGGCAACAACTTAAAACAGGTCGATATTGCGATACCCTTTGGCTTAATGACCTGCATCACCGGCGTGTCTGGCTCGGGTAAGTCGACGCTGATTAACGACACGCTATACCGCGTAGCGCACCGGGTATTAAATAAAGGCGAAGGCGACGACCCGGCGCCGCACCGCGAAATAAAAGGGCTGGAGCACTTTGATAAAGTTATCGACATTGACCAGAGCCCGATTGGCCGCACACCACGCTCAAATGCTGCCACCTACACCGGCATTTTCACTGCGGTACGTGAATTGTTTGCTGGCACCCAGGAAGCCCGCTCGCGTGGCTATCAGGTAGGCCGGTTTAGCTTCAATGTTAAAGGCGGGCGCTGCGAAGCCTGTCAGGGTGATGGCGTAATCAAAGTAGAAATGCACTTTTTACCCGACGTGTACGTGCCATGCGACGTATGTAAAGGCAAACGCTACAACCGCGAAACACTGGAAATTAAATACAAAGGCAAAAATATCCACGAAGTACTGGATATGACAGTCGAAGATGCACTGGCCTACTTTGAGGCAATACCGGCGATTAACCGCAAACTGCAAACGCTGATGGACGTTGGGTTAAGTTATATCAAGCTGGGGCAGTCAGCTACCACCTTATCCGGTGGTGAAGCGCAGCGGGTAAAACTGGCGCGCGAGCTAAGCAAACGCGACACCGGCAAAACACTGTATATTCTGGACGAACCCACCACCGGCCTGCATTTTTACGACATTCAGCAATTGCTGAATGTACTGCACCGGTTGCGTGACCATGGCAACAGCATTGTGGTTATCGAGCATAACCTGGATGTAATAAAAACCGCAGACTGGATCATCGACTTAGGCCCCGAAGGCGGCAGCGGCGGGGGCGAGATCCTTATCGCCGGCACACCAGAGCAGGTAGCCGCCTGTGAAAAGTCGTACACCGGGCATTACTTAAAGCCATTGCTGGCGTAGTTATTTGAAGCAGGCGGCGCTTACAACCAGCGCCGTACCTGCTTGGTATAAGCCTGATAGTCAGCGCCAAACTTCTGCTTTAAATAGCGCTCTTCCGGCACTATCTGAAACCGGTTCATATACAGCACAAACAGCGGCAGCAAAGCAAAAGCTGCAGCATTCATCAGGTAACACGCCCAAGCCGTTAGCAACAACAAAAAGCCAACATACATAGGATTACGGCTATAGCGATAAATACCGCGAATTACCAGGCTGGACGTTTGCTGCGGCACCCGCGGATCTACTGTCGTATCAGCCCGGCGAAACGCCAGTACGCCCAGCAATGCCACCACAGCACCCGCACTGGCGAAACCACCCGCCAATACCAACCCCACAACACCAGGCAAAGCAAAAAGCGGAATAACCTGCGCCACTAGCCACATAACCAGCGCAAAAAGCACCATCAACGCTAAAGGTGGGATTTTAAGTTCTAAGGCTTGCACTGCATTCTTCCGTTATTTTTTATCGGCGCATCATACAACTTACGCTGCGCTATTGGCAGCATTCACATAGGCAGGTTTGGTCAGGCTGGCTGTGATTAGCTGATCCCTTGATCAGCGCTGGGCTAAGCGGCATAAAAAAGGGGCAACAAATGTTGCCCCAAAACGCTAGTGTTGTTACCAGGGAAACTTAGAACTGACCAATAACGCCTAAGCGGTAGGTTTTCAGCGCTGACGTATCAGTGTTGCTGGCAAATGCCGCCTCTACCGCCCAGTTTTGGGTGAAGAAGTGCTTGGTGTTCAGGCTGTAGTTGTCGCCTTTGTCGTAAGACATGCCAACAGAGGTCATTTTGCTGAAGTAGTAATCGGCTACTGCTGCCCAGCTTGTGCTGCTGTCGTTGTCGGCGATAGCTACGCCCACAGCGATAAAGCGGCCTTCACCCAGGCTGGCGAAGTATTTGCTGCTGATGCCGAAGTAATCAAATTCGTCGTCAGTGTAAGCCGTAAAACCAACGTAGTCATTGCCTTGCAGCTGATGGTTGTAGCTGGCAGAGAAGCTGTAAACGGTGTCGCCTTCATCGGGGTTACTGGCTGACGCGCGTACAATAAAGTTATCTGATATCAGGTAACCCAAACCGACAGACGTTATATCAAAATCACCGAAACGCTGATAGTTGGCCGACACTACCAGGCCATTTTCAGCGAAATATTCACCACCAATATTCCAAGCGTTTTCATCAAATGCGCGACGGTAACCGGCAGATACGTTAGTCACTTTGTTAATATATTCAAACTGATCTAACGGCCCTAAGGTCACTTTTTTATTAAAAAAGTACGTGCCGTTCAAATTCCAGTTTGTTTCGTTATCGCCACTTACGCGGTAATGATCGGCCTGCAGGCCGGTGAATAACTGATATTCTTCAGCAGATACAGTTACAGAAGCTGCCAGTGCGATAGCTGGTAATACATATTTTAACGTCATTGTTTGAAATCCCTAAGTTGGTAATAGCGGCGCGCATACTACATACGGATATACAGATTGTAAAATTAAAGTTTATCTTTTTCACAATATAAGACCCAAATGTTTACTTTTTAACCTTTTTAAGAAAAAATGCTGCCGGGCCGCTGCTTTTTACGCGGGGTTGCTGGATGAAGTTTATTGCTGGCAGCAAAAAAGGCCCTTTTAGGCTGAAAGTGCGTGATGGTGATATGGTGTTTCCGCTAAGTGCGAAAGGTAAAACAGCTTATGCCACCGGCACTGTGCGGTTATGGCCGCAAGGTGAAGACGAACCGGATGCTTACCAGCTGTACCCTACTGCGGTGGAAATAGCCGACTAACTTAAGCTATTTAACCGCAGTTGCACTAAATAACGCTGAAGTTGTGTTACCCGCTGCGGCCGGTTGAATAGCCGGTACAACTGCAGCCAGTCGGCTGGTGGCATCCAGCAGATATCGTTTTGCCAGTGACAACGCTGCGGCGTAAATTGCCAATTGACGACCATGCCCTGTTGTTTTACGGCAATACCAGCCATCAGTTCGATATCGGGCCAGCCGGCACGGCAAAAACGGCTAAAGTTAGCCGACACAAAGTTCGGGTGTGCGGCCACAGTCTGAAGCGTAAAATCAGCCGCCAGTGCGGCTGAGATGGCAGAAAAATCAGCCTCAGTGCAAACAATATCGATATCATTTGGCGACGTCTCCAACCCCAGTTGCCACAGCAGACAACTGCCGCCAATGCCAAATTGAAACGCTTGCAGCCGGCTGCACAATTGTTGCAGTTGCGTCAGTAACTCAGGGTGTTTCATTCAGTTCCTTGATCAGTTGCGCAAGATAAATAAGCTTCTCATTGTTCAGCTGACGGTAGTCAAAATACGGGCATACCACCACGCGGTGGTGTGTATCAACCGCAAATTCATTATTCAGCCAGTGCAGCTGCGCTGGCAAACCCGCGTTAATTAATGCTTTGGCATGGCTGCGGCCGGCAATAATCTGAATGGCTTTTGTGTGTACTGACAAAGACGGCGCGCTAAATAACAACGCGGTACCACTACCGGCCTGCAGCAACTGCGTATCGCGATATGCCTGCCAGCTGCTGGCCTGCTGTTGAAACGAATATTGCCGGCAATCCAGTGCAAACAACAGCTTGGCATACACATTAAATACCTTACGCCAGCCATTGCCGCAGCTTTGGTTAATCAGGGCTATCTCGCCACTGTGCAGTGGCTGCACGCCGGACAGGCCGGCATATTCTGCCATCGGTGGCCGGTTCGCCAGATACACTGCAATGCCGGCCCTGTTATCACCCAAGCCTGCTGCGTGGGGGTCTGCTGTTATCATAGTGAGCTCAGCTTTGTGTTGCAGCCGCATGGCTTAGCGCATAGTGGCGATAAAAAAGGCTGCCAACCGGCAGCCTCTGCGTTAATTGTCAGTTTCAGGCGTCTTTTTCCAGCAGATAAGCAATCAGCTCCTGCAGCTGCGCTTCCATATTCCGGCTGTCCAGTGCTGCGTTATTGATCTTGTACTTACCATTTACAACAACCATTGGCACGCCGGTTAACACCCGCCGCTCGGACAACTCGTCCTGCTCTTTTTTCATTTGATTCGCTGCACCGCGTACAGAAAAGCTTTTCATCGCTTTATCATAAGTTTCTGCATCAATGTCATGCAGCAGTACCAGGTTACGAATGTCGGTTTCGTTGGCAAAAGGGGCGCGGGCGCGGTGGATCTGGTTAAAAATGGCACTGGCTACCTGATCGCCCTTACCCAGATTTTTCGCTACCAGATAAGCTCTGGCCAATGTATTTTGCAATTCAGGGCTGGCCGCACGAATAAAGTCGACATGCACTTTTTTAAATTCAACACCGTCTGGCAGTTTTTTCGCCACACTCTGTGCTACCGGTTCAAAGGCGTTACAACCACCACAATAAAATGAGAAATACTCTTTTACTTCAGCTTTAGGCGTCGCCTGCTCAGCAATAACGTCATAATGTTTACCCGCCTCGAAGCCCGCTGCTACTGCGCTGCCCAGTGGTAACAACGCTGCTAAAAACCAAACCGCAAATTTCTTCATCTATACGTCTCCTTTATGCATCTTTTGCCAGCAGATAGCTAATTAGCTCCTGCAGTTGTTGTTCAAAGTTTGTTTTGTCCAGTTCAGACAGGTTTATTTTATATTTGCCATTAACTAACAACATCGGTACACCGGTCAATACCCGGCGGTTGGCCAGTTCGGTCTGTTCCTGCTTCATTTGTTTAACCGCCGCCGTTACAGCAAAGCTGTTAAGCGTACTGTCGTAGAGCGCCGCGTCAAAATCATTTACCAGCATCAGCTGACGAATATCTTCAGGGTTAGCAAAAGTAGCACGATCACGGTGGATATGATTGAAAATAGCCAGCGCAATCTTATCGCCTTGCTGCTGAAAATCGGCAACGACGTAGGCTCTGGCTAACACTTCCTGTAACTCGGGTGACGCTGCACGTAAAAAATCGACATGCATTTTTTTCACACTGACGTCTTGTGGCAATGTGTGCTCTACGCGTTGCAGAATAGGTTCAAACTGATAACAGTGCGGACAGTAAAACGAAAAAAACTCTTTAATTTCCGGTGTGCTGGTTGCTGTTGTGGCGACAACCTCGTATTGCTTACCTTCTTCAAACTTAACGTCGGCACAGGCGGTAAGCGGCAGGATAAGGGTGCAGAGTAAAACAAACAGCTTTTTCATAGTGTAATATGTCCTTTGTCAGACCAGATGGGCCACAGCTTAGCAAAGATCAGTAGTGCGGCACTAGCGAAAGCGGTGCCTGCTGCAGCAGAAATAACTGCTCTTTTAGTGCCAGGCATTGTTGTTCCCAGTATTTGTCTGTGCCAAACCAGGGAAAGTTCATCGGAAAAGCCGGATCTTGCCAACGCCGGGCCAGCCAGGCCATATAGTGCACCATGCGCATCGCCCGCAGCGGCTCAATTAATTTAAGTTCTGCCGGGTCAAACTCGCAGTATTGCTCGTATTCTTCCAGCATTAATTCCAGCGTATCGCGTTGCTGGTGACGATCGCCGGATAACATCATCCACAAATCCTGAATTGCCGGACCACTGCGACAATCATCTAAATCGACAAAGAAAGGCCCTTGGTCAACATAAAACAAATTGCCGGCATGGCAGTCGCCATGCAACCGGATCAGTGTTTGCGGCTGGTATTGCTGCACGCACGCCGCAATAACCTGATCCAGTGCGCTGTCAAACGCCGGGCGCAGATAGCCCGGTATTAACTCCAGCGTACTGAGGGTAGTGCGGCTTTGCAGTAAATGACTGTCAACACTGAATGCCGGCCGTTGCTTGAACGGTTTTGCCTTACCCACCTGGTGCAGACGTCCGAGAAAACGGCCCAGCATCGCCAGCTGGTCGTCGTTATCTATTTCCAGCGTACGGCCACCGCGGCTGGGAAACAGCGCAAAATAATAACCGGCATACTGTAACAGCGACTGGCCATCCAACTTAATTGGCACCACCACGGGTATATCAGCCGCAGCCAGCTCAAAAGCAAAGTCGTGCTCTTCCTGCAACTGCTGCCCACTCCAGCGCTGTGGCCGGTAAAACTTCACCACATATTTTTCCGGCCGCGCGGCGTTATCCCGGTATGCACTGAACTGATAAACCCGATTCTCATAGCTATTCAATGCGAGCAGACCCGAACTGACATCTAAGCCGCATTGCGTAAGGGCATCGAGAATCAAATCAGGCTGCAGGGTGGAAAAATCAAAAGCTGTCATCGGTTACCCAGAAAAAATTTAGTGGCTTGCTGCAACTGTACGTCTGCGGCATCGTGTTGTTGTACGGTAAAGGTAATATCCAGGGTCCTGAGTTCTGTGCTGTACGGGTCCAGCGCTAGGCTGATTGGCACACTGCGGGTTTCTCCGCCGTTAAGACTAACCTGCTGCTGGCCCAGCCAGCGGAAACTTACCTCAGAGGCCACACTGATATCAATGACTATCGCACGTTGTGACTTATTAGAAATGCTCAGCGTATAGGTGTTTTCTACCAAGCCTTCATTCGTTTCGCGATATAAAGCTCCACGGTCACGCATGATATTCATTTCCAGCGGTACACGGCTGTACAGGGTCCAGCCAAACGCCGCGCACACAGTCAGTAATATCAATAGGTAACCCAGCAGCTTTGGCCGCAGCACCCGTGTCGGCTTGCCGTTCAGGCTGTGTTCTGTGGTATAGCTGATAAGCCCGGGCGGGTAGCCCATTTTTGCCATCGTGTCGTCACAGGCATCAATGCAGGCACCGCAGTTAATGCATTCGTATTGCAAACCATTGCGGATATCAATCCCGGTCGGACATACCTGCACACACAAATTACAATCAATACAGTCACCCAGGCCTTTTGCCTGGTAATCTTTATCTTTACGACCACGTGGGCCGCGGTTTTCCCCGCGTTTCTCATCATAGGTTACGGTAAAGGTATCTTTATCAAACATCGCAGACTGAAAGCGCGCATAAGGGCAGATATGCGTACACATAATTTCGCGCATCCAACCGGCATTACCATAAGTACAGAGGGTAAAAAACAGCACCGATGTAACGGCCCAAAAGCCGGCTTCCAGCGTGAAGAAGCTGACAAATAATTCGTCTACCGGGGTAAAGTAACCAACAAATATCAACGATGTCAGCAGCGAAAACGCCAGCCAGCAACCATGTGTCGCGGCCTTTTTAACAAATTTACTAACCGACCACGGGTCTGTGTCCAGCTTCATCCGCTGATGGCGCGTACCCTGAATTTTTTCTTCAAACCAGATAAAAATAAACGTCCAGACCGATTGCGGGCACAAATAGCCACACCAGACCCGACCGTAAAATGCGGTAATAAAAAACAGTCCGTAGGCGGCAATAATAAAAATCCACGCCAGAATGGTGAAGTCTTGCGGCCATAGCGTCAGAGCGAATATATTAAATTTCTGCTCAGTGATATTGAGTAAAATTGCCTGATGTCCGTCATAGCTCAGCCACGGTAACAGCATAAACAAGCCCATAAACACGAAGCCCATATAACGCCGTATAGCCTGATGTAATCCTTTTACCGCCCTGACATAAATCCGGTCCCGCGGATTATAGTTCGCATTTTTTGCCGCTTCCGGGGTATGCACTTCTACGTGCACGGGAATATTTCTGATATCGATTTTTTGCTGATCCACTAATGACCCCGTTACTGCCGGTTACACTTGCCGCTGAGTATAACAGTTTGCAAGCTGAGTTTTTTCATCTGACGCGAAGCAATATCTGTGCCTGCTTCCGCAACGGCATTTTAACTGTGCCGTGCAGCGCCACATCGTAAACTTAATTTACGACAAGGCAATTTTCGTACACAAGGTTTACACTTGGCAGATATCAACACGGCTACGATGCAGTTCGCGGCACAATCCGATACAATGGCGGCGTTAACACCCGGAGTAAGTAGTGATGAAGAAGTTTTTCTGGTTAGTGGTTATTGTCTTATTGGTTATAACCTTTTCTGATCATGACCTGATCAGACCGTATAAAGAGCAGCTGTTCGAGCTGGTATTAGATAAAACAGCATTTGCCGGCGACAATAAAGAAGCAGCGCTGCGTAAAACCCGTAAACAGCTGCAGACATTGTCTGAGTCCTGGGGTGAAAGCCAGCGTAACCAGCTGGAAAAAGCTACCAGCAGCGTGGATAGCTTGCTTCGGTTCCGGCGCAATTACTGTGTGAATAAAGATTTCAGCCCCATTTTGTATGGTGAACCGCTACAGCAAAGCTGCGCCATCATTGAAAGCAATTATCAATATTTAACTAAACCTTAAGCAGAGGGCCTGACATGCGCACGTGCGGAATAGAAATCAAAGGCAGCGAAGCCATTATCTGTCTGATGACATTAAAAGACGGTCTGTTTGAGTTGCCTGACTGCCGGCAAAACCGCTTTGCGCTGAGCAAAGATCAAGACCAGCAGCAAATGCGCCATTTTCAGTTTACCTTCGCCAAGTTTATTGAGGATTATCAAATTACGCAGCTGGTTATTAAAGAAAGACCACAAAAAGGTAAGTTTGCCGGTGGCGCAGTCGGCTTTAAAATTGAAGCGGCACTGCAATTAATTCCCGGTTGTAACTGCACTATTATCAGTGCCACCGAGCTGAAAGAGAAAATAAAACGCCACCCGTTACCAGTAGATTTTAAAGATACCGGTTTAAAAGTATTTCAGGAAATGGCGTTTCTGGCAGGCTATGCATTTTTGGCAAAATAACCAATGCTTGCCCAGTTACAAGGAAAAATAGCGTGGAAATTTAACACGCTATTTTTTTTGCCTATGCTTACCCAGATTACGTTTAACCGGCTTGCTGGCTTGCAAAATTAATTTGCGGATTAATTTTGATTTAGGTTCGCCGGTAGCCAGGCTTAGCTCAGTCAGCGCATCGATAGCTTCCTGACTAAGGGTAAAGGTAGCGTGCCGCATCGGTAACTGTGTAGTGTCATCAACTTCTTCTGGCAAAAGCTGCCGTAAACTGACAATACGCGGCATACCCAACGCATAATTGTTGGCATCATCAATAAACTCATCCGCCGTGAAGCCAGCTTTACCTTGCGGCTGCGACTTTTTCTTCAGATCGGTCAGCGCCATCGTCTTGTATCGCCTTCATTGCCAGTAATTCGGTCACTATATCACGGATTTCTTGTGCCGCTTTGCCATCAGGCTCAACATCCATCACCGATAAACCCTTCTCTTCGCTATCATCATATGCATTTCTGTTATAGGTAATAGCATCTAGCACTCTGATGTTGAACGACTTGCAAACCTCCTTTGCATCCAGAATACGTCCGGCCTGGTTGGGCAATGACGGACTTTGGGTGATGACACAACCAACAATCATATCCGGGTTTACCACGTTACAGGCACTCACCAAGTCTTCCAGATGTTCCAGCGTTTTCAAATCACGCCGTTTAGGCCGCAGCGGAAACAGCACATGCGTAGCAACGACCATCGCCGAACGCAACGCCACACTATCCTGGCCGCCACAGTCAACAATAACCACATCGTAGTGCATTTCCAGGCTTTTTAGCTCATAACGAATTTTACCGTACATCTGCACACAGTTTATCCATGGCAGCTCGGGATCAAGGTGGCGCTCCTGTACCCAATCTGATGAGGTGCGTTGCGGATCACAGTCTACCAGCATCACATTCGCGTTTCGTTCACGCGAGAAATACACCGCGATATTTTGTGCCAGGCAGCTTTTACCGCTGCCGCCTTTTTCACCACCAACTAACAAGATCATTGGGCTTTCCTCATTTGCACGGAATGATCGCCACTGCGTCAGGCAGTGTCGTGAAATAAGTGTAGATGACAACAACAACTTAACCAGTGAAATTGCTGAAAGAATTTCTCTAACTGGATGCTTTAAAACAAAATAACGGTAAATAAATGCAAAACGGGGCATCCACCCCGTTACATTTGCAAATGTTTAAAACCCGCGTCGTCTGAACAGCAACAAGCTTAACGGTAATAGTAGCCAGCCAAAGCTGCCGCCGCTGCTGTCGTCATTCTGTGCCGGAGGCGGCGCACTATTTGGAATTAAGGTTAAACCCGCTACCGTATTTACGCGCTGATCGACGACGACGACTGATTCGACCGTAACAAAATTACTGGCTACCAGCGGTTTGTTGTCGTCCCGGTCGGTGTTGGTGTAATTACGTAATGGCAAATCGGTGATGCCGGTGAAATTAAACCGCGGTAACGCGGCGATAGCGTCAATCACCGCCATGTCGGTACTGCTGATCTGGCCGAACACAGTAAAACCGCTATT
>JBFKFH010000061.1:0-14771 GCA_041618685.1 Rheinheimera sp. | reverse complement strand
CAGCAGCCATGCCGGCGCCGAAGCCATTGGCTACACGCTGGTACGCGCATTTCGTCAACAGGTACTGCAATTGCAGTTTGCACCACTGTCTGCGTATCTGGAGCAGCATAGCGCACGCAGCCAGGATCTGAAGTTCGCCTTAGAAGAACCCATGTGGGAAATGCTGCAGCAGCAACGCCCGGATACCCTGCCTGCCCCATACGTCAGCTGGTCAGAATTATTGCTGGCGGCGGTTTTACAAAGTAAAGCGACATTGGAGCAGCAATACGGCAGCCTAGAGAACAGCGCCTGGGGCCAGCTAAACCAGGCAAACATTCGTCATCCCCTATCATCAGCCATTCCGTTGCTGGGTAACTGGTTGAATATGCCGGCAACCCCCCTGTCGGGTGATCGCCATATGCCACGGGTACAGCTACCCGGTTTCGGCCAGTCACAACGCATGGTTGTCGCGCCGGGACAGGAACATAACGGTATACTCACCATTCCCGCAGGCCAATCAGGCCACCCACTATCACCATTTTACCGGGCCGATCATGCGTACTGGTTAAATGAAGTTGCGTTGCCGTTTTTGCCAGGTGAGAAAAAATATCAGTTGTTGCTGATACCACAGGGTTGACTTTAGCCATCCAGACGGACTATGTTAGTCGGCATGAACGCTACTGTATTTTTCACGCTCAGCTTTTTTAGCTTTACCACCTTAAACGGGAGGCGGTGAGCTGCGCGTGCAGTAAAACCAGAAGACCTCCCTTGCCGGGAGGTTTTTTTTTGCTTTTATATTGTTGTTAAATAAAGAGATAACAAACATGGAACTGGATGAAATACGCCACGCGATTACTGACACCGATAAGCGCTTACTGGACTTACTAGCGCAAAGGCGCCAACTGGCATTAGCAGTGGCCGATGCCAAACTTGCACAGAATAAACCGATACGTGATCAGAAGCGTGAACAGGAATTATTGGTTTCACTGATTGAGCAAGGTAAACCACTGGGGCTGGATGCACAGTATGTCACCCGGTTATACCATGTCATTATTGAAGACTCCGTGTTGCAACAACAGGCCAAAATTCAGGGCCAGCTCAATGGCACTGTTATACCGGCAGTGCGTGTGGCGTTTTTGGGCGGACAAGGCTCTTACAGTTACTGGGCCACGCAAAAGTACTTCACCCGACGTGCCGAGAGAATTATTGAACAGGGCTGTGATAGCTTTAACGAAATTGTACAGGCGGTGGAAACTGGCCATGCGGATTACGCCGTACTGCCTATTGAGAATACCTCCTCGGGCAGTATTAATGAAGTGTACGACTTACTGCAACACACCCGCTTATCTATCGTCGGTGAACTGACTCATCCTATCGCCCACTGCCTGCTGGGCTTGCCTGGTACTGATGTCAGTAAAATTCGCCAGGTGTGCGCCCATCCGCAGGTTATCGCTCAATGTAGCCAATATTTGCAGGGTTTGTCGCAGGTTAAAATTGAATACTGTGACAGCTCATCCGATGCATTTAACCGTATTAAACAACAGCAAGACCCAACCGTGGTCGCTATTGGCGGCGAGGAAGGCGGTCAGTTGTATGGCTTAGAGGTATTAACCAGAGAATTAGCCAACCAGAAAGACAACGTCAGCCGTTTTATTGTGGTGGCGCGCAAGTCTGTGACTGTTGCCAAAGCCATACCGGCTAAAACTACTTTTATTATGTATACCGGCCAGCAGCCCGGCGCGCTGGTAGACGCCTTATTAGTGCTGAAACAGCATGGCATCAGTATGGGTAAACTCGAATCACGGCCCATTAACGGTAACCCGTGGGAAGAAATGTTTTACGTCGATGTATTTGCGAATCTTAACGACTATGCGATGACCCGTGCTTTAGAAGAATTGAATAAAATTACTAAGTTTATTAAGGTATTAGGCTGCTATCCAAGTGAGGATATTGAACCGACACAGGTTAATGCCGGCTAAAAAACACTACCGCTGGTACAACTCCAGCGGCAGTCCATCCGGGTCTTGAAAAAAGGTAAAGGGTTTACCGGTGAACTCATCGATACGGATAGGTTCTACCGCAACGCCTTGTGCGGTTAAATAGCGGGCGAACGCGGCAACATCGTCTACCAAAAAAGCTAAATGACGCAGGCCTTGTGCTTCGGGCTGGCTCGGACGTGGCGGCGGGTTCGGAAAGCTGAATAACTCCAGCTGATTGCCGCCAGGCAAAACTAAATCCAGTTTCCAGGAATCGCGCTGCGCCCGATAATTTTCTGCCAGTACTTTCAGCCCAAGCAGTTGGGTATAGAACTGCTTTGAGCGCGGATAATCACTGCAAATAATCGCGACATGGTGAATGGCTTGTAACAGTGGTGGATTCATAGCGATGGCCTTAGCAAACTAAGGCCATCAGTGTATCAGAGCAACTTCGCCAGCTCATCTTTTACCTGTTTATCCTGGGTAGATGCCATCAGCGGCTGAAAAATTTCCCGCGCTTTTTCAGGTTGTTGTTGCAACATATACAGCTGACCTAAACGCAGTTTTGCCCAATCAATGTTATCTGCGGTCCCGTTTTGAGTAATAAACTGCTGCAAAGCGGCAATGCCCTTTTCAAACTCCATCTCACCTTTAACTGCGGTCCGGCCGATTTGATATTGCGCCTGTGCTATCGCATCGGCTGCATCTTCATCGGCAGCGGGCATGGTCACTGCCTGCTCAAACAGCGCCAATGCTTTGGCATGCTCATCTATACGCGAAAATGCGACGCCGCGTAGCAAATAAGTTTCAGGTCGGCGCGTCAATAGTTCATCCTGCGCTAATAACGCAGAAAACACCGCATCATCTTTCAGATCTGATACCTTTAATGTCAGTAACGCACCCTGCAGCGGATCAATTTGCTTTAATTGCTGCGCTAACCCCGATGCTTTTTCAACATCACCACCAACAATTCCCGGCGCCTGAGCATAAAAACTGCCCAAGGCTATGTAGCTGCGTGGATTTTTCGGCGCCAGCTCTAAAGCGGCTTCGTACGCTTTTTTGCAACGTTTGGCATAGCCCATAGCACTGAACATGCTGGCGTTGCTGGCCAGGTTACAGCTGACTGTGGCGTACCAATGTTGGTAATCTGCATTGCTGGCATCATACTTAATCGCTTTTTCCAGCAACTCTTCTGCACGCTCGGCATTATTTAACTGTGCTTCTGTCTGTCCAAGCAAAGCTAATAACTTGGCATCTTTGGTTTTCTTGCCTATTTGTGTCTGCAACAGCGCCTTGGCTGCGGCAAAGTCCTTTGCCTGCCATAAGGTGTTGACTTCAGCTTCCAGCGATAACTCAGCCTTAACCGCTAAACTCACCAGCAATAAGCCTGAAATTAATAAAGATTTGTGCATAACTGCGCTCCATACTGTGTTGTAAACACTATAAAGTATGCTGCCCGTCTCGCCTACCGGCTAACAGTAACAAAATGTATCAGCCAGCCTTACAGATCAATAACATCCCCCTTCGCCGGGATCGTTGCGTCGATCCCCTGTTCAGCCAGTTTTTGCTGCAGTACCTGCTGTGCCTCCGGCTCGCCATGCACCAGGTAAAAACGTGGCTGACCACCGATAGCCCGCGCCCACTCCAACAACTCAGATTGTCCGGCATGGGCAGAAAACCCGCCGATCGTATCGACTTTTGCTTTGACCACGATAGTTTGACCAAAAAGCTTCACCTGCCGCTCGCCCTCAACCAGACGGCGCCCCAAGGTGCCTTGCGCCTGGAAGCCAACAAAAATAATGTGATTCGAGCTTTTCCATAAATTGTGTTTTAAATGATGCACAATACGGCCGCCATTACACATACCACTGCCGGCAATGATTATCGCGCCTTGCGTTATGCGGTTTATGGCCATTGAATCTGCTACTTTTTCTGACAGCCTGAGCATCGGCAAAATATGCTCTAAACGCATACCTTTTTTAAAACCAATGGCGATAAGATCTTTCTGATCTAACGTCGCCAGGTAATCGTCATAAACGTTGGTAATGCTAATGGCCATTGGGCTATCGAGAAATATCATACGCTGTGGTAAACGCTGCTGATAATGCAGCAAGGCAAGATAGTATAGGATCTCTTGCGAGCGCCCCAGTGCAAACGCAGGAATAAACACATTACCGCCATCTTTGTGCGCCTGTTGTAATGCTTGGGCGAACTCTTCGAGTGAATTATCTACATTCTGATGGTTGCGGTTGCCATAGGTGCTTTCCATTAACACTATATCCGCCTGACCGATTTCGGTTGGGTCATACATCAATACCGTTGCCGGGTTACCCAGATCGCCGGAAAAGACCAGCTTGCGCATCGATTTACCGCTTTTAAGCCATAACTGCACTATCGCTGAGCCTAAAATATGGCCCGCATCAACAAACTCCAGTTCAAGCCCCGGCAGAGGCACCACGCGCTTTTTGTAACTTACCTGCTCACATAGCTGACTGACTTTTTCTGCATCCATTACGCTTAGCACAGGTTGTTGAATTTTCTTACCGGCACGAGCTGCCTTTTTATTCTGCCATTCCAAATCTTTAAGGTACAAATGTACTGAGTCTTTAAGCAGAATGGGTAACAGCTCAGCGGTACCGGGAGTGCAGATTATTTTGCCGTCAAAACCCCGCGCGACTAAAAGAGGCAGTAAACCACTGTGATCTATGTGGGCGTGCGAGAGGATCACCAAGTCGATATCTTTGGGTTTAAACGCGAAGTGAAACTTATGCCACTCCTTTATCTGGTCAGCGCCCTGCACCATGCCACAATCAAGCAAAATTTGCTTATTGTCTAATTTGATCAGATAGCAGGAGCCTGTCACTTGCTGCGCGGCACCAATAAATTCTAGGGTTGCAGATAACGGCATAGGGTATTCCTTCCATGTAAAAACCTAGTTATAACCGATGGCTTACCATTAAAGGTTAGCCTATATCAAACAAGTTGCTGATTATCGCTGTTTCATTACGACTACCTGCCACTATACTGATACAACAGGACAACATGAGCCGTATTATGACTTCAGATCCGCACCAGCTACATGAGCGCCATCTGGCATCAGCCCGCCAATCCAAAGAGGCAGTAGACAAACTCCAGGGTCAGGCCTCTTTTCGGCTGGCGTTTGCCGATGATGAGTTTCTAATGCAGGATGAGCTGCGCCATGTACGTTTGCAGCTGGAGTATTTGAAACCGCAACTGGTATTGGAACGACACCATATTGATGCCACCATAGTGGTATTTGGCAGTGCACGCTTTTTATCGCCAGAGCAGGCGAATACAGCAGTTGCGCAAGCCAATCAGCGGTTAGCGCTGGAAGATTCGGCCGCAAACCGCTTGGCGATACAGCAAGCAGAAAAACAGCTTAAAAACAGTAAGTACTATACCGCTGCTCAGCAATTTTCTGCACTGGCGACGCGCTACAGCTGTTGTCATAACGACTGTGCGATGACGATTATCAGTGGTGGCGGTCCGGGTGTGATGGAAGCGGCAAATCGTGGCGCGTTGGAAGCGGGGGGCAAAAGTATCGGGCTGAATATTGTGCTGCCTAAAGAACAGCAACCAAACCCCTATATAACGCCAGAGCTCTGTTTTCAATTTCACTATTTTGCAATCCGTAAAATGCACTTTTTACAGCGCGCACGGGCTTTAGTCGCCTTTCCCGGCGGTTTCGGCACGCTCGATGAGCTGTTTGAAACGTTAACACTCATTCAAACCAAGAAGGCCGACAAGGTGCCGGTGATTTTGTATGACAAAGCTTTCTGGCAACGGTTGATAAACTTTGACATGTTGATAGAAGAAGGTTTAATAAGCCCGGGGGATATCGACCTTATTCAATACGCTGACACACCGGAACAAGCCTGGCACTTAATCAGGGACTTTTACCAGCTGAAAAGTTAACAACGTTGCATCAGGGCACAGCATAGCAAGTGCCCAATACAAGCAGCGGGCGTCGCGCCAGATAGGGTGTTGCCAAATATGGCATTACCGACTAATTAAGGTTGTTCAACTCAACCAGGGAGTCACATTGCTTTTACCTAATTTGTTTTACAAGTCTTTGCTACTGCTTACGGTTTCAATTAGCTCCGGCGTCTGCAATGCAGAAAAACTCACTGTCGCACTAGGCGAGACAACCGCGCCCTGGGTACTGGCGGAAACCCGTCAGGGTATCATCCCGGATATTCTTACCGCCACATTACAGCCGTTAGGCTATGAGTTAACCTTTCTGTATGTGCCTTATGCGCGGCGGATCAGCGCCTATCAACATGGCACTGTCGATATCGCCTCTGATATGAATGCCAACACCATTGAAAAGCATCAGCTAGACGGCTACTTTTCCGATATCAGCTACAGCTACGAAAACTATGCTTTTAGTTTAGCGAAACGACAGTTCCACTTTACTGAGATAAACCAGCTGAAACATCACAGCCTGTTATCCTGGCAAGACGCCAAGGTACATCTTGGCAAAGAATACGCATCTATGGCGAATAGTAACCCCCAATATACCGAAACCTTTGATCAATCTGTTCAGGTGCGCATGCTGTTTCTTGGACGCGTAGACGTTATTCAAATGGATGAGCAAATATTTGACTATTATCGCGCGAAACTGAGTAACGACCTTAGCCTGGATATGTCGCAAGCTGTCGATCGCTTTGCCTTGTTTGGTCCAAGCCCAAACGGCTTTCTGTTTAGCAACGCGAAGTTACGTGACGAGTTTAATGCTGCACTGCGTAAACTAAAAGCCAGTGGCGACTACGACAAAATTATCAATCAATACCGCACAGGGCATATACCCACGCCTTGACTTAGCTGCGACTGTCGGCCGCCTTTTGCAATAGCTGTTTGCTTTCCTGCAAAAACTGGCCGGCTAATTCGCCAAAGAACTGTTGCCCTTTGCCAAACTGCGCCATTAAACCCGCTTTATCTTTGCGTTTAAGTAGTTCGAGTAATTCGCTAAAGCGTTGCTGGTAACGCTCGAGCAACGCTGAAACAGCACAAGACGACAACATGATATCTGCATACAATTCGGCATTTTGCGCAAATAGCCGCCCTACCATCGCCAGTTCCAGCCGGTAGATTGGCGAGCTCAACTTTAATAACTCAGCCAAGTCTGCTTTTTCATCTGCCAGATGCACCCCGTACACTAATGATGAAAAGTGTCGCATAGCCTGAATAAGCTGCATTGCACTGTCATGCTCAGCTGCTGCTTTTTCAGTAAGCTCTGCCCCCCACACCTTCAGCTGTTGTAACAGCCAACCATACCGAGTGGAGTCACGGCCCGGGCAAACAACTACCACCTGTTTAACCAGGTTCGTAATATCCGGGCCAAACATCGGATGTAAACCAACGACCGGACCACTATGCTGCGTTAACATGGTAGCTAAAGGTTCAGCCTTGACGCTGGTTATATCGGCCAGCACACAGTCAGCAGGTAACGCCGGTAATCGCCGGATCAACTGCTCAGTCAGGGTAATAGGCACGGCCATCAGCACCAAAGCGGCATCAGCACATATTTGTGCGGCATTGAGCCAGTCTTGCTGCTCCAGCACTACAACGTCGTAACCCGAGCGCTGAAACAGACTGACAAATCTTGCCCCCAGAGCTCCGGCACCACCGACGACTACCACCTTGCCACCACCTTCCCGGCAGCAAACAAAACCGCTTTCCTGAGTCTGATACGACTCGCGCATAATACGTCGCAAAACATCTTCAGCCAGATCAGGCGATACACCAAGCTGTGCCGCCTGATCACGCCGGGCATTGACTAATGCCAGCTCCCGTTCAGGAACATATACCGCTAATGCATGCTGCTGTTTGACCTTTCCTACCAGCGCGGTCACTTTCGCCCGCTGCGCCAGTAAAGCGACCAGTTGACTATCAATGCGGTCAATTTGCTCTCGCAGCGGAGCGAGAGCTTGTTGTGCTGTTTTTTCTGTCATCTCAGGCAGCCGCTACGGCAGGCTGCATTTGCTGGTGTAGCTGCGCCAACAGTGCGGCTGTAGTGTCCCAATCGATACAGGCATCGGTCACTGACACGCCATATTTTTCTGCTTTACCATCAACCAGCTCCTGTCTGCCGGCACTTAGGTGGCTTTCCAGCATGATGCCGATAATGGCGTCGTTACCCCCTAAGCGCTGCGCCACAACATTCAACGCCACTTCGCCTTGTCGATTGTGGTCTTTATTTGAATTCCCATGACTGCAGTCGACCACTATGCCACGGGGCAATTTTAGCTTATCCAGCTTTTCCAGCGCCGCACCAATGCTCTGCTCATCGTAATTGGGCGTAGCACCGCCACGCAGAATAATATGGCCGTCCGGATTACCTGCCGTTTGCACTAAACTGACCTCACCACGCTGGTTTATACCGATAAAGCTGTGCCCACTTGCTGCAGACTGTAATGCATTTAATGCAATATTCAAATTACCGTCGGTACCATTTTTAAAACCAACTGGCATTGACAAACCACTAGCCATTTCGCGATGAGTTTGCGATTCAACCGTACGCGCCCCTATTGCCGACCAGCTAATAAGATCAGACAGATACTGTGGGCTAATCGGATCGAGCGCTTCCGTCGCCGTGGGTAATTCCATGCTGACCATTTTCAGCAGTAACTCCCGCCCCCAGGTTAAGCCGGTTTCCAAATCAAATGAATCATCCAGATGCGGGTCATTAATAAACCCCTTCCAACCAACCGTCGTACGGGGCTTTTCAAAGTAAACCCGCATAACAATGTACAGACTGTCTGCGTATTCCAACTGCAACTGCTTTAACTTTTGTGCATATTCAATTGCGGCAACCGGATCATGAATAGAACATGGCCCCGTGACTACCAATAAGCGCTTATCCCGACCGTGTACAATATTGGCAATAATATTGCGAGCCTGCTGCACAAACTGAGCCCCCTGCTCAGGTAACGGCAATACTTTCTTTAGTACTGCCGGTGGGCTCAATGGCTTTTCGGCCACAATACGCAGGTCATCAACTATCTTACTCATGCTAAAACTCCGGTATGTAATGCTAATGGCATTAAGCATAGGTAAAAACGCTAAACTTGCTACAACACGCCCTCACGTAAACTTAAAGCTACACTATGTATCCTTTTAAATACAGAGAAGCATAGTAATGATCATCGGCGCAGGCGTCAACCCAACACAAGCCAATAAAATCAACAAAAGCGTGATTTTATCACCTAATGTTTTTTGTAATCTTATGTTTACAGAACGGTTTTAGAATTGCTGTAGCAGCTGCTGATATGCTTGACGTAACGCAATAAACTGCTGTTGATCTCCACCACGATCGGGATGTAACTGCAATGCTTTGCTACGGTAGGCTTTTTTTAATTGTGCAAGATTATAACCGGCAGACAGAGACAAGATATTTTCAGCCGTTTTAGTCGGCATGTTATCAATGACTGGTCGCTGCGTGCTGGCATAGTGCCAAAATGCGTTAAGCTGTGCATCCAGCAATTGCTCAGTCATTTGGTAATAATGATGCCAGTTCAGATAGTACTCACGCCGACTGGCGTCTTGCAGTGACTCAGGCGCCGTCGTCTGAGGCAGATACTGTACTTTGGCCAAATCAATACGCAGATAGCCTTGCGCCTGCTTAAATAAACTATGCTGCAGACGATACAATAGGTGATACAGCACAAAATGTCGCTGAAACAGCTGTAAATCTGCACTTATAGCCAGATCACTATGCAATTTAAGCCCGAGCCGTTGCAGCAAATATTGCTCTTCAATGACACTCTGTTCAGGTGTATAAGCAAGAATAAGGCTGTGTAACTGGCCTTGCAGCAAGGATAGAACAGGTTCGGCAAGTGGGGGGGGAGTCGCTGTCATAGCTGTACCATGCCAGAAAGAAAAAAGGCCGACAAGTGTCGGCCTTTAAAGGTTTGCTTAGTTAAGCTTTTCGCGGATACGCGCTGATTTACCTGAACGATCGCGTAAGTAGTAAAGCTTAGCACGGCGTACAGCACCACGACGTTTAACAGTGATGCTATCTACCAGCGGGCTGTGCGTCTGGAATACACGCTCAACACCTTCGCCATTAGAGATTTTACGTACAGTGAACGCTGAATGCAGACCACGGTTACGTTTAGCAATAACCACGCCTTCAAAAGCCTGTAAACGGCTCTTGTCACCTTCGGTTACTTTTACCTGAACTACGACAGTGTCGCCCGGCGCGAACGCAGGAACGTTTTGCTTTAACTGCTCGTCTTCAAGCATTTTGATAATGTTTTGGCTAACTTTGCTCATAACAATCTCACTTTACCTGGAATTAACTGTCTTCTTGCTGCCCCGTCCGGCACTCTTGCTGCTGTTCGTGTTTAAACTCAGCCAGTAACCGTCGTTGCTCCTCAGTCAGAGCCAGGAGATTTAACATATCCGGTCGTCTAAGCCAGGTTCTCCCAAGAGACTGCTTTAAACGCCAGCGTCGTATATTTTCATGGTTACCACTCAGTAAAACTGATGGCACCTGTTTGTCTGATAACACTTCAGGTCTTGTGTAGTGTGGACAATCGAGTAAACCGGATGCAAACGAATCCTGTTCTGCCGATTGCTCATGCCCAAGTACACCAGGTACTAAGCGAGATACTGCATCTATCAGTGTCATCGCTGGCAATTCACCGCCACTCAACACGTAATCACCAATTGACCATTCTTCGTCAATCTCGCTTTCTATTACGCGCTCATCAATGCCTTCATACCGGCCAGCTACTAATAGCAGCTTAGAATGTTGCGCCAGTTCAGCTACACCTTTTTGATCTAATTTGCGGCCTTGCGGCGACAAATACACCGTGTGTACCTTTCCCCCTGCAGCTTGCTTAGCGGCACGTATTGCATCGCTTAGCGGCTGCACCATCATCAGCATACCAGGGCCACCACCATAAGGCCGGTCATCTACGGTACGGTGCTTGTCCGTTGTGTAATCACGCGGGTTCCAGCACTGTAACTGCATAATGCCCTGCTTCACAGCACGGCCGGTTACCCCATATTGCGTTATTGCTTCAAACATCTGCGGAAATAACGATACAACGCCAATCCACAACTTACTGTTTTCAGACATTAAAACGCTGGGTCCCAGTCTACGATAATGCGACGCTCGGTTAAATCGACACTTTTAATTACTGTATTCATTAAAAACGGCAACAACCTTTCTTTCTGACCAAATGCATCGGTACGGTTGGCTTTAACAACTAATACGTCGTTAGAACCGGTTTCCATCATGTCGGTTACTTCACCTAAGTGATAGCCTGCTTCATTAATTACTGCTAAGCCCATCAGGTCTTTCCAGTAATATTCCCCGTCTTCCAAAGAAGGCAGTTTTTCGCTTGCTATGGCAATATCAGCATTTACATAACGCTGTGCCAAATCCCGATCATTAACGCCGTCCAGTTTCGCTATCAGGCCATTACTATGGCGCTTCCAGCTGGAAACCTGCACTGGTTGCCAGTTACCCTGAAATTTAACTTGCCAGGGTGTGTAATCAAAAATCCCTTCCGGGAAGTCGGTGTAAGCGTTAACTTTCAGCCAGCCATTGATGCCATAAACTGCACCAAATTTGCCAAGAACGACTAAATCTTTCTCACTCAAGCTGACTACTCCACACGACCTTTTGCTAATTAAGCAGATGCTTTCTCAGCAGTTTTTACCAGATTTGCAACGCGATCACTCAGTGAAGCACCTTGTGCTACCCAGTGATTAACGCGATCCAGGTCCAGACGCAGTTTCTCTTCAGTACCGCCAGCGATTGGGTTAAAGAAACCCACGCGCTCAATAAAGCGGCCATCACGAGCAAAACGGCTGTCCGCTACCACAACTTGGTAAAATGGACGCTTTTTTGCGCCACCACGTTGTAAACGAATAGTTACCATAAGGCCCTCTAATTTTTATCGTTCAGGTTTTATCAAAATAACAACGCCTCCAGTCAGACTGAAGGGCTGCAGCATTTTACTGATTTAGGGCGCAATTGCAAGGCATTTCGGGCTTTGCAGGCAGGATTATCAAGATAACTGTCGAACAAAACCCCGCGCAGGACACGGGGCACAATACAACTATGGATATCAGCGCGGTGGTAGCATGCCTGGTGGTAGTTTGCCGCCCATGCCACGCATCATCTTCATTAAACCGCCCTTACCTGACATCTGCTTCATCATCTTTTGCATCTGCGTAAACTGCTTAAGTAGCTGATTAATGTCTTGCACCTGCGTGCCGGAGCCTGCCGCAATACGTTTTTTCCGTGAGCCTTTGAGCAAGTCAGGGAATTCGCGCTCCTTGGGTGTCATCGAATTGATAATGGCTTCCATTTTAACAAACTGCTTATCGCCCATCTGGTTCATAGCGCCAGCAGGTAAGTTTTTCATACCTGGCAGTTTATCCAGCATCGACATCATGCCACCCATGCCACGCATTTGCACCAGCTGCTCACGAAAGTCCTCTAATGAAAAGCCCTTACCTTTCATTACCTTTTGTGCCATTTTCGCGGCTTTGTCTTTGTCGACTTTCTGCTCAAGCTCTTCAATTAAGCTAAGCACATCGCCCATGCCGAGTATGCGCGATGCAACGCGGTCGGGATGGAACGGCTCTAGGGCGTCAGTTTTTTCGCCGGTACCCATAAACTTAATTGGCTTACCGGTAATATGGCGAATAGATAATGCTGCACCACCACGGGCATCACCGTCTGCTTTGGTTAGCACGACACCCGTTAGCGGCAAAGCATCGTTAAACGCTTTGGCCGTGTTGGCGGCATCCTGGCCTGTCATGGCATCTACCACAAACAGCGTTTCAATCGGCTTAACGGCTGCATGCAGCGCCTTAATTTCGTCCATCATTTCGCTGTCGACATGCAGGCGACCGGCAGTATCTACCAGCAACACATCGAAGATACGGGTACGGGCATGGGCGATAGCCGCGTTGACGATATCGATTGGTTTTTGCGAAATATCGCTGGGAAAAAACTCTACGCCAATATCTTTTGCCAGTGTTTCCAGCTGCTTGATTGCCGCCGGGCGATAAACGTCAGCTGATACGACTAATACTTTTTTCTTTTTACGCTCGGTTAAGAACTTCGCCAGCTTACCGACCGACGTCGTTTTACCCGCACCTTGCAAGCCCGCCAACATCACCACAGCGGGTGGCTGAGTATTAAGCGCTAACTCCTCGTTTGCTTCGCCCATCGCATCTTCGAGCGCTTTGCGAACAATTTTTAAAAATTCCTGACCAGGTGTCAGACTTTTACTAACTTCCAGGCCCACTGAGCGCTCTTTAACAGTAGCTACGAAATCGCGCACGACAGGTAACGCGACATCAGCCTCAAGCAGCGCCATCCTGACTTCGCGCAGCGTATCTTTAATATTGTCTTCAGTTAAACGTCCGCGGCCAGTGATGTTTTTTAGCGTGGCACTTAAACGATCAGAAAGATTCTCAAACATGGTTTTGCACTCAACTGCGATAATGTGGTCGATTATATCAAAGACTGACGTCAGACGCAGCCGTTAAGAAACTGTAGCCCGCGAGGCTGGGCATCTGATGCAAGTTGCAATACAATACCAAGTCATCGAAATGAAAGGAAATACTGTTGATGCCTACGGCTTTGCTAACTGCACTGGCTTTAATAGCTTATCTGGTCGCCACCGGCTCGGTGTTGCTACGGATCTTTCATCCTAAAGGGCCGCACTTTAAAACCACGTTTAGCGCTGCGGTTAGCGGCATTGTGCTGCATATGTTTGTGTTAGCTGCCATGTTGTTTACCGAACAGGGGCAGAACTTCAGCCTGCTTAATGTGAGTTCTTTAGTGTGCTGGTTAATTACCGTCGCCATAACGCTCACAGCATTGCGCACCCCGACGATTTTATTACTCCCCGTTGTCTACGGCTTTGCTGCGCTGGTGCAACTGGCAGTGCTAACCTTGCCACACAGTGTTCAACTACAGCATTTCGAACAGAATATCAGCCTGCTGGTGCACATTATGCTGGCATTTATTGCCTATGCTATTTTGATGATGGCAATGCTGTATTCATTTCAGGTTAGCTATATCAGCAACAAGCTGAAGCAGAAAGACTTCGCGGCTATGACCCGTCATATGCCGCCTTTGGTGCAAGCTGAAATATTGCAATTTCGCATTTTGCTGGCCGGTACGGTGTTGCTAGGGCTGGCTTTGTTGGTCGCGGCTGTGTTTATGGATAACTGGTTAGCCAAAGAGAACCTGCATAAGAATATATTCAGCTTACTTGGCTTTATCGTCTTTGCTGCATTATGCTGGGGGCATGCCCGTAAGGGGTGGCGCGGCAGAACGGCAAATGTCCTGACTATCACCGGTGCAGCCTTGTTAACTCTAGGTTATTTTGGCAGCCGTTTTGTGCGCGAAGTGTTGTTGAATACACTTTAATTCTTGACTCAACAGGCACTTCGTAATATCAAGTACGGGTGTTTGGCAATACAGGTATTTAACTCTTGGACGACATATCGACCAGTACGCTGTTTATTATTCTTGGCGTGCTTCTATTTATATCTGCCTATTTCTCAGGATCAGAGACCGGCATGATGTCTGTTAACCCTTATCGTTTAAAGCATTTAACAAACGAGAATCATAAGGGCGCCATCCGCGTTAGCGAGTTACTCAAACGGCCGGACCGCTTGATTGGCCTTATATTAATTGGTAACAACCTGGTAAACATAGCCGCATCTGCGATAGCAACCATTATCGGTATGCGACTGTATGGCGATATAGGTATCGCTATCGCAACGGTAGTGCTAACCATGGTTGTACTGGTG
>JBFKFH010000060.1:0-14892 GCA_041618685.1 Rheinheimera sp. | reverse complement strand
ACTGGCAAAGTTTGACTTGTGCCATAAATTTGATCAGCTGAATTTGAAACCCTATTTAAGTCAGTCTCGCGGAAGTGGGTTGACCGCGATGGCAGAAAAAATTAAAGCCTGCTGCCCCAGTAAACGGCACTAGCTTTTCTGGGCCAGCTTTTTTAATACCTTAGACACTGCAGCAAAACCAAAGCTGGCGGTTACCACTGTTACCGCACCAAAACCGCCGCTGCAATCCAGTCGCATACTGCTCACTTCGCCGTTGTCGGTTAGCTGGGGCGTTTTTTGCTGACACACACTGCCATCAGGTTGCGGATAAACCAATTGCTCAGTCGAAAACACACAATCTACCCCAAAGCGCCGCTTCGGGTTGCGGCTATAGTTGAAATCGCGCCGTAAGCTGTTGCGTACTTTGGCCAGCAGTGGATCGTTGATAGTCTGAGTCAGATCTGCGATCTGTATCTGGGTTGGATCAGTCTGCCCTCCGGCACCGCCGGTACAAATCAATTTAATTTTATTCCGCTTACAATGTGCAATCAATGCTACCTTCGCTTTGATGGCGTCAATCGCATCGATGACATAATCCATATCACTGCTAATAAGCTCGCGTAGGTTGTCTGTGGTAACAAAATCAGCAATCTGATGTACCACACAATCCGGATTAATTGCAGCAATACGCTGCGCCATCACAGCAACCTTGTCCTGCCCAACCGTATCAGTCAGGGCGTGCAATTGCCGATTGATATTACTGACACACACATCATCAAGGTCAATCAACGTAATGCTACCAATACCGGAGCGAGCTAATGCTTCGGCTGCCCAACTGCCTACTCCACCGATCCCTACTACGCACACGTGCGCTGCGCGAAACGTTTCTAATGCTGCAATACCGTATAACCGGCCAATACCGGCAAAACGTAATTCATAATCTGACATAGTTACTCATTAAGCTGCTGCTGTCTAAATTCCGGCCAGTTCAGTTGCCAGGGTTGCTGCCAGCATTCAAGACCATTGTGTTGGATAAATTGTTGATAGTTAACCCCTTGTTCGGGATGCGCTTCATAATGAAAAACCTGGCCATTCAGGCAAAAACG
Source organism: Rheinheimera sp. (assembly GCA_041618685.1). Lineage (GTDB taxonomy): Bacteria > Pseudomonadota > Gammaproteobacteria > Enterobacterales > Alteromonadaceae > Alishewanella. Next base: position 13,807 of record JBFKFH010000060.1, on the reverse strand, counting down.
CAAGGCAAACGCGTGCAGATACACCCTATCTGCAGCTTCGCCCTGATACAGTTCATCACCAGTAATCGCGGCCCCGACACTTTTTAACGCCACCCGGATTTGATGGGTTTTGCCGCTAAAAGGTTTAATCAGAAACGCGCGGAATGGCAGATCAGTGAAGCCTTGACTGAAAAAATAACTTACTGCCGGATTATGCTGACTATGCAGCAGCTTCCACGCGCCTCGTCTGGCCGGTGCCATATCGCCTTTCACCCAGCCCTGTTTTTTAACGGGCTTACCGGCGGACAATGCCAGATAAAACTTTTCCACCTGGTGCGCGGTAAATAATGCCGTCAGTCGGGCAGCAGCGGCACTATTGCGTGCCAGGATAATTAAACCTGAAGTGACTTTATCCAGACGGTGTACCGGAAAAAGCGGATACCCCAGTTGCAAAGCTGCCAAAACAACCAAACCTGCGCCATCTTCCGAGTGAAAGCTCACCCCGGCGGCTTTATTTAACACCACAAAGTCAGCTTGCTGATCCAGTAGAGTAAAAGGTGCTTGCATCAAAGCAGACTGGCGGCATAACGCCGCGCATGTTCCAGATCGGCTGGCGTGTCAACGCCAACTGCTGGCGTTTCCAGCGCAGTTTCTACATGTATCGCTTCGCCGTGCCACAACACCCGCAGCTGTTCCAAACTTTCAATCTGCTCCAGCGTCGACGCCGGCCAATCAACATAGCGTTGAATAAAACCAGCACGGTAAGCATAAATACCAATATGGCGACGATAATGACTGGCAAGTGCAGACTGAAAATTACCATCACGGTCAAACGGGATCACGCTGCGGCTAAAATACAGCGCGTAGTCGTTTTTATCGCTGACCACTTTAACAATATTCGGATTGGCGATTTCTGTCGCATCGGTCAACGGCACAGCCAGGGTTGCCATCTGAGCTTTTTGTTGCGCAGCCAGATTCTGCGCCACCTGCCTTATGATCAGCGGCGGTATAAACGGCTCGTCGCCCTGTACATTAACCACCACCATATCTGAGGGGATCTGCAGTTTAGTTATCACCTCGGCGAGACGTTCAGTACCGGAATTATGCTCGGCGCTGGTCATACACACTTCGCCACCAAAACTGTCTACCGCGTCAGCGACACGGCGATCATCTGTTGCTACCACCACGCGACTGGCACCGCTATGCAGCGCCTGTTGGTAAACCCGCTCTATCATGGTTTTTCCACCAATGTCTGCCAACGGCTTACCAGGTAAACGGCTGCTGGCGAAACGCGCCGGTATAACGACTAGGAACGCCATTTTTCAACCTCGTCCAGCGTCAGCTCGCGGGCTTCATCGGCAAGCAAAACCGGAATATTGTCACGCACCGGATAAGCTAAACGGTCAAAGGTGCAAATTAGCTGCTGTGTGGCCTGGTCATATTTTAATTTACCTTTACATAGCGGACATGCCAGAATTTCGGTTAATGCGAGTTTAAGTGCCATAACTGCTCCGCAGGTTAGTCAGAATTGTCGTGAGTTTTGTCGTCAGTGCGTGGTCCAGCATAGCGTTAACGTCCAGGCTAAACCAATCGGCTTTGGCAAAGGCGCGACATTTTACCGCATCCTTCTCTGTCATCAGCACCGGGCCTGTTATGTCGGTAAAATCAGCTGGCGTAAAGTCATGGTGATCGGCAAAATAGTGGCGTGCCGTTGGTTGAAATCCTGCTGCCAGTGCGGTGCGTTCAAAGCGCTGCGGGTTACCAATACCGGCAACCAACGTAACAGCGCCAGGCGTTAGTGTGCCTTCTCCGGTAAGGGGAGTCGGCCGGCTAGCTGCTAATTGCATCACACCGTCAGCCCGCGCAAACGGCAAACTATTCGCGACAACCAAATCAACCTTGGCCAGACGCCAGGGCCCTTCACGCAGCGGTCCTGCAGGCAGCAGATGACCGTTACCCAAACCACGGCTACCATCAATTAGCACAATTTCCACATCACGGGCCAATCGGTAATGCTGTAAGCCATCATCACTGATAATAATATCGCAGGTGGTCTGTTGCAGTAAAAACTCGGCAGCGGCGACCCGATCCGGACATACCACTACCGGACACCCGCTGCGCTGCGCCAACAATAGTGGTTCATCACCGACGGCTGACGGTGTGGATGTAATATCAACCAGCGTTGGTGTAGCAATAGCTGCACCATATCCCCGGCTGACAATGCCAGGTTGCCAGCCTTGCTGACGTAATAACTGGCATAGCTTTAGTGTAAAGGGCGTCTTGCCTGTGCCGCCAATGCTAATATTGCCGACTACAATTACCGGCACTGCGAATTTATGCTGTGATTTAATACCCAGGCGGAACAACAGACGGCGTAGCGCAGTCACCGCACCATATAACCAAGATAGTGGTAATAACAGCCAGTTTACGCTGTGCTGTTGATACCAGATACGATCGAAATAGCGGCTAATGTGGCTCACTGCAACTCGCCAAATTGCAGTTTATATAACTGCGCATAAGCACCATTCTGAGCGAGTAAGGTCGCGTGGTCTCCCTGTTCAACTATCCGTCCCTGCTCCATGACAATAATACTGTCGGCATTTTCAATAGTAGACAAACGATGCGCTATAACAATGCTGGTACGCCCCTTTAACAACTCATTCAATGCAGCCTGAATTTTACGCTCAGACTCGGTATCAAGTGCAGAGGTCGCTTCATCCAGAATAAGTATTGGTGCTTCACGCAGTAATGCGCGTGCAATGGCAATACGCTGACGTTGACCACCGGATAAACTGACACCGTTCTCACCTATCACCGTATTCAGCCCGTCTTTAAGCTGGGACGCAAATTCCAGCACATGTGCTTTTTCTGCGACTTCCCGTAAACGCTGCTCTGACACGGGAGTGGTGCAACCATAGCTAATGTTGTTGGCAATGCTGTCGTTAAACAACGTCACATGCTGTGATACTACCGCAAGCTGCTGACGCAGCGATGCTAATGTACAGTCACGAATATTGTGCTGGTCAATACGAATAGCACCACTGCTAACTTCATAAAACCGTGGCAATAAGCTGGATATGGTAGTTTTACCGCTACCTGAGCGGCCAACCAACGCAATGGTTTTACCCGCAGGCGCGGTAAAGCTGATATCAAATAATACCTGCTTATCATGGCCCGGATAACTAAAGTTAACCTGGTCAAACTGAATATCACCACGAATGTTGTTTAACACTGTGACACCGTCATCTTGTTCTACCGGCTGATCCAGGATATCAAATACACTGGCAGCGGCGGCAACGCCCCGCTGAAACTCACTATTTACTGTGGTAAGTTGCTTCAGCGGCCTGAGCAACATCATCATCGAGCCAACAATTGTGGTAAATACACCGGCTGACAAACTATTCAGCATCTCTGGGTAACTAGCCATAAACACAACAAATGCCAGCGCAAAAGACGCAATGATCTGGATAGTGGATACGCTGATAGCGCGGGTTGCTTCCATTTTTACATCCTGACGCCGGGTCAGGTTATTAATGCTGGCAAAACGTTTACTTTCTATTTGCTGGCCACCGAAGGATAAAATCACTTTGTGACCATTTAGCATTTGCTCTGCACTGGTGGTGACATCGCCCATAGCCGTTTGAATATTCCGGCTTAACAAACGGAAACGGCGAGATACAAACCGCACAACCACTGCGATTACCGGTGCAATCAGCAGGAAAATTGCCGACAACTGCCAACTATAATAAAACATCATCACCACCAGACCGGTGACAAAGACGCCTTCCCGGATCAATACCGCCAGAGCTTTGGAAGTCGCCTGTTTTATCTGTTCAGTGTTATAGGTCACCTTGGAAATCAGCTCACCGGTTGAGTGCTGATCATGAAAACTCACCGGTAGCCGCATAAAGTGCTCAAACAGCTGCTGTCGCATATTCTGTACAATGTGTGTCCCAACCCAGTTCAGACAGTAGCTGGCAACAAAATTACAAAGTCCCCGCAGGATGAAAATGCCAATGACAAAAAACGGTGCATAACGCAAATAATCCGTATTTTTGTCATTAATGCCTTTGTCTATGAAATCAGGAAGTTCAGAAATAAAATAGACGTCGACCAGTGCATACCCCAGCATGCCAAGTGCCGCCGCGACAAAACCCATACGGTATGGCTTTACATAGCTTAGCAAGCGACGTGCTGTAGAAGACGTATTGATTTTCGGCTGCGCCAAAATATAACCCTGCAGAAAAAATTTTGCTTATTCTAGCGTGTTGTTAGCAAGGTTTCAGCATTTCCCACCGGCTTTTGCAGCCAAAATGGCATCCGCTGTGATCTATATGCAGAAACTTCGAGCGATTGCGCGGTTATATCCAGCCGCAGTGCGCCATTTTGCGCCGTGTTTAGCAGCGGAATGCCCAACATAGCCAGCCGTTGTTGCACCTGTGCTGACGGATGCTGATGCCGGTTATATGCGCTGGCACTGTTTAGTGCCAACTGCGGTGCCAGTTGATGCAAAAAACGGTAATGGCTGGAACTGGCGCTGCCATGATGCGACAGGATCAAAACGTTCGCGCGAAGGTGCGGATAGTGTTTCAGCAATTGCAGTTCGACCTGCTGGCTGATATCGCCCGGTAACAGAATTTTCCAGCCATACAAATCAATCAGCAACACACAGGAGTTATCATTCTTACTGCTAAAGCCGCTACCGCCGTCAAGTATAGTCAGTTGCGCCTGAAAATAGCGCTGTGGCAAGGCATTGCAAGGTTGTGCCGGTGTGATATGGGCGATATCAGTGTGAATTTGCAGTTGCGGATACTCTGCCCTGAGCTGCTGCCAGTCGCCGGTATGGTCACTGTCATCATGGCTTAACAACAAATAGTCGAGCTGACGCACGCCACGTTGACGCAAATAGGGCAAAACCTGAGCCGCTGTCGCACTATGATCACCAAAACGCGGGCCGGTGTCATAGAGCAAACCGCGGTTGCCATATTGCAGCAATACCGTCAGCCCCTGCCCCACATCAATCAAATGCAGCTGCCACTGTGGCGGTCGCACGATTTGCTGCAGCAATGGCAGAAGCAACAGCGGCAACACAAACCAAACTAAACGCGATATAGCCAGATAATACCAAATCAGCACGAACATAAGACTAATAAGCAACGGTACCGCTATATCAGGCAGAGCCCACCAACTGTGTTGTTGCGCACACCAGTGCAGCCACCATAATAGCGGCTGAAACAACAAATCACACAACTGCCAGAGTAAGTATGCTCCTGGGACTCCCAGTAATTCAGCAACTAAACACAGTAGCAATAGCGGAATCGCTACCAGGCTGCACCAGGGGACAAACAGCAGGTTTGACAGTAAGGCCAACCCGGTACTGCCATCGAACATCAGCATACTTAACAGCGACATAAACAGCGTCAGGCTCAGATGAAAGCTAAAAAACACTCTGAGCCGGCTAAACCAGCCAGATGATGTTGCTGGCTGACGCCACAGTACAAAGAAGATCACTGCTACGGCCAGCAGGGACAGCCAGAAGCTTTTACTTAACGCAAAAAACGGCTCAACCAGTAATAGCACGGCACTTAGCAGCAGCCAATAGCCGCTATAACTGAGTGATTTGTGCTGCAATTGTGCGACCACTAGCAGCATTAATGCCACCACAGCTCTAACTGTGGGCACTGAAAAACCGGCCAACCAGGCATAACCACAGCTTAACAACATCGCACCTAACAGTGCTATAGGCTGGCGCCAGCTTAACCAACTGATTGGCCAGCGTATCATACGTAACACCAGCAATGCCCAACCGAAAACCAGACCAATATGTAAACCGGATATCGCCACCAAATGCGCCAGACCTGACTGCTGCAACCCCAGCCACAATTCGCTGGAAAACTGCCGTTCACCCAGCGTCAGGGCCAATAGCAATGGAGCCGCGTGCAACGGTTCAATTGCTGCGGCGACTTTTTTCAACCAATACTGGCGCAGATTAAATCGTTGCTCTAACAGCACAGCTTGCGTGGGTAATGTCACACTGCCCTGCGCCAGCATTTTGTCAAGCAACGCCTTTGCTTCCCGGTTAGCGCCGCCGGGGTTAGCGGTACCGGTCACCGGTCGTAACCTGGCATGCAGCTGCCATTGCTGACCGGCCTCTACTGTTAGCGCCGGTCGACTCCAATTTAGCTGAATAATGTAACCGCTGGCCGGTCCTGCATCCAATTGCAGCTGAAATTGACTATACTCTGCAAAATGCTTGGGCGTACCTACAATAATACCTGTTAGCGGCTCCGATGACTGCAATACAAAGTGCTGTGCGTTCTGGTACGCATTGAATTGCCAAATCCAGCAGCATAAAAATGCAGCGATACCAGCGAATAACGGCCAGCCCGATTTCAGTAATAGTAAAATTACCGCTATTAGCAAAAATACTGTGAAAAAAGGTGGCACTATTGGCAGAAATAATGACAATAGGCAACCAGTGAGCACACCGGTACAAAAAGATTTCATGTTTGTTTTTTGTGAATAGGTTGTATGCCAAAGAACTTTATTAAGAAATATTTACCATCTCCGGAGAAAATCAAGCAGCATAAGTTATTAAAGCTGTTTGGCTCTTTGTTGCACGATGGTAATTTATGGCATCTGAACCGACGTTCAGCGCGCGGCGCTTTCGCGGTGGGCTTGTTTTTTGCGTGGATGCCTATCCCGTTTCAAATGGTAGTGTCAGCTGCTGTTGCTATTCCGCTGCGGGTAAATTTGCCGTTGTCGGTGTCTCTGGTCTGGCTGACCAACCCATTAACCATGCCTATTTTATTTTATCTGAGTTATCTGGTGGGATGTGTTGTGTTGCGCACACCTATAGAGCATTTTGCCTTTGAAGCAAGTTGGGCCTGGTTCCAGCACAGCATCAGCACCATAGGTAAACCGTTCCTGATTGGCTGCCTGCTGATGGGGATCTGCTCCGCCATTGTCGGCTACTTTGTTATCGACTGGCTGTGGCGGATTTCGGTGCGTAAAGCCCAGTTGCTAAGAAAACTTAAACGCAAAAATATTGCTGACTAGCGTTGTCCCAATACAAACGCCGGCTGAACCTTACTGGCGCGCCAGGCAGGATATAACGTGGACAGCAGACTCATCACTAACGCAACACTCAGCGTTAGTATCACGTCCTGCCACTGCAGCAAGGATGGGATAAAATTAATAAAATAGATGCTAGGATCAAGTAAAGAATGGCCCAGCAACTGTGTAACGAATGCGAACAAGGGCTCAATATAAAAAGCCAGTAACACACCGGCTAACGCACCCAGTACACTACCAACCAGGCCGTTTAACCATCCCAGCCACATGAATGTGAGCACCACCGTCGTCGGTGAAACGCCCATCGTGAGCAAAATAGCAATATCGCTTTCTTTTTCCCGCACCGCCATCACAAGGGTAGCAACGATATTAAAACACGCTACCGCTATTACCAAAGCCAGTACCAGATACAAAATACTGCGAACCATTTGAATATCCTGATAGACATGGCCCTGAGTACGAAACCAATCCAGCATGTAAACATAGTCTTCTGACACCCGGCCCAGTTCACGCGCCAGCTGGGGGGCCTGAAATATATCGCTCAGACGAAAAGCAAACCCCTGCACCGTATCCGGTTCAAACGCCAGCAACGTGGCCAGCGTAGACATATCCAGCCAGACATGGCTGTAATCCAGCTGGCCGCCAACCGCAACGATAGCACTTACCGTCAGGCTGGCAGTACTGTGGCTGGCCAGGCGGCCATCAGCGGTAAGTTTAGGTAAAAGCAGCTGCAATTGTTCACCGACGGACACCCCTAATGCATCCGCGATGCCCTGCCCCAAGACAATATTGCTGTCCGACAGGGTATCCAGTTGCCCGGCGCTGACAAAGCCGGCAAAATCACTGATTTTTCGCTCTGCCTGCAGTTCAATACCCCGCACTTCTACAGCTTTGACTGCAGAGCCAAACCGCAACATGCCATTGGTTTTGATATATGGCGCAATGGCTTCTACACCATTGACCGTTGAAAATAGCCGTTGTTTGCGTTGCCAGTCGCTAATATGTTGTTGCACCGCTTCGAGCTCAACATGCGGAATAACCGACAATAACCGCTGTTTTAGTGCCAATTCAAAGCCATTCATGACCGATAGTGCCAAAATCAGAATAGCGACGCCCAGTGCGATACCACAGGTTGAACTGGCAGAAATAAAGCGGATAAAACCACTGCTGTGCCGCGTATTCCGGTAGCGCCTTGCCAGTTGCCAGGCCAGATTAGCCATGTGCCGTCTCCAGGTGACCGTCGCGCATATGCAGATGCCGGTCCAGCCTGGAAGCCAGAGCCAAATCATGTGTCACGACTATAAAACTGGTACCCAACTCGTGATTTAAACTGCGCAGCAACTGATAAATTTGCTCAGCTGTGTGCTGATCGAGGTTACCAGTCGGTTCATCTGCCAACACCAAAGCGGGCTCAGCGACCAGTGCACGTGCTATTGCAACGCGTTGCCGTTCCCCACCGCTAAGCTCAGCCGGACGGTGACTAACACGATGCGTTAATCCGACCCGTTGTAGCATCGCAGCGGCACGTTGTTGTGCCGTTGCCGCAGACAACCCCCGGATTAGCAAGGGCATGGCGACATTCTCCAGCGCGGTAAAATCCATTAATAAGTGGTGAAACTGATAAATAAAACCTAGCTGCTCATTACGCAGCCTGGCCTTTTGCGCCGATGATAAGCTGGCAACATTCTTTCCAAGCATATTAAGGGTGCCACTGTCCGGTTTGTCCAGGGTACCAAGAATATGTAGCAGCGTACTTTTACCCGAGCCGGAGCTACCGACAATAGCCAGCATGTCGCCACGGTTAATACACAAATTGACGCCATGCAATACTTCAGTGACTTGCTGCCCGTCGCGGTAGCTTTTGCAGATCTGCTCTGCCAGTAATACGTTACTCATCGCGTAATATGTCCGCCGGATTAATACTCACCGCTCGTCTGGCCGGATACCATACCGCCAGCAGCGTCAGTGCAACTGCACTGAGTAAAATAATACAAAGTTGATCAAATCGGATATCGACCGGCAGTGTTACGCCCTGCGCCAGTTGCAACCCGAGCATCGCCAGCAACGGATTTAACTGCCAACACAACAACACACCGGCCAAGGCACCAGAAAATGCGCCGACGACGCCATTACTTAGCCCCTGCACAGCAAATACATTGAACAGCTGCCGGTCGCTCATGCCGAGGGTTTTTAAAATCGCTATCTCAGCTTGTTTATCTGTCACCATCATTACCAGCGCCGAGACAATATTAAAGGCTGCCACCGCAACAATCAGTAACAACATCAGCCACATCATGGCCTTCTCCATCGCTACCGCCGCAAATAATTTACCCTGACTTTGGCGCCAGTCCTGTACCTGCAACTGTGTGTTTTTTGCCAATTCCTGTGCCAGTTGCGGCGCTGCGAACGGCTCGCGTAACGTTACGCGCCATTGGGAATGCACGTCTGTAGTGCTCATCAGCCGGGTAAGATCTGCCAAATTAGTGACAGCGATCAGTTTGTCGACATCAGAACCGGTGTCCAGAATACCGGCAACCGTAAATAAACGTTGCCGTGGCACCCACCCCATAGGGGTATAACTGCCTGCCTGCGGTAGCATAAAGCGCAACGAATCACCCGTTGACACCTCAAGCTGCTCTGCCAGTGCGCGCCCCAAAATTACGGCATACCGCTGGCTGGCAAACTGCTGCCAGTCGCCGACCAGCAGCGCTTGCTGCATAAAATCGGGTATCGCATCGGTGGTCACGCCCTGCAATACTACACCGGTAAGCTGCCGTGGCGACTGAACCAAGGCTTCCGTCTGTAAAAAGGGGGTAATTTGCTGCACCGACGGCCTGCTGGCTAACTGCTGGCGCCAGGTTGCCCCCATCTCATCCGGTGCAGTAATAACCAGATGAGGGATCACGCCTAAGATGCGCTTTTTCAGCTCGCCTTCAAAACCATTCATTACCGAGCTAACAATCGTCAACGCCATAACGCCCAGGAAAATACCGGCTACAGAAAATAGCGTAATGAAAGAGATAAAGGCATTACCCTTGCGGCTTTGGCTATAGCGTAAGCCAATAAATAAACTGACCGGTAACTGCATCCTAATATTCAGGACAATGCCCACGTTAGATGGTAAAGTGGCGTCGATCATAGAGATTATTGTCAGTCGTTACAAGCAGCTTGCAAAGGTAGCACCATGAGTGATTTAACATTACAGCAGTTAGCTGACGCCTATCAGGATTATTTCAGTGTTGAGCATGGTATCTATCTCAACGTCAAAGCCATTGACGGCGCCTTACCAACAGCAGCAATGCTCGAAGCTGCTATACCACAGCCGTTTTTACTCGCATCTGATGTCAATAGTCTGAACAGCTCGGCGTTACGCTCATTAAATCGGTTGGGCGAGTTGGCAGAAGAGTTAGCGAATTATCTGCAGCAACAAGCGCGTAAAGTCGATTTGCTGTTGCACTATGTGTTAAAGCAACAGGACGACATTAGCCAGCGCTATATCACGCAAAGTTACAGTGGCAGTGGCTGCTGCTATCTGGCAGATAAACCGTTGCAACCGCTGCAGGTGGTCGAAATTAAGCTATTTCTGGATAACAATGACGGAGCGGCGTTCTGCTATGGTCAGGTGCTCAGTTGTGAGGCGGTCGCAGATAAATGGCAAATAAAAGTTGTGTTTGCCCGCATTCGGGATGAAGATCGTGAGCTTATCGTGCGTGCAAGTCTGCATCAACAGTCAAGGCTGTTGAAACAAAAAGCCGAACAGCGCCAGCAGCAAACCTCGTCTTAATAGCGTATTGAAGGTTAGTCGTTTTACATGGATCTTATCTCTACCTTACCACAACTGAAACACCCGACAGATCAGCTTCACTGGGGCAATTTAACGGGTGCAGCGTTACCGCTGGCAATTGCACAACTGCTAACGCAGCAAGCCGCTCCCTATCTGTTGCTGGTACCGGACACCCCCACTGCTTTGCGATTGGAGCAAGAGCTGGCGGTGTTTTTTCATCAGCATGACTGCCCTGTACTCACCTTGCCAGACTGGGAAACACTACCGTACGATGTATTTTCGCCGCACCAGGATATTGTTTCACAACGGTTAAAAACGCTGTATCAATTATCACGCTTAACCCGCGGTCTGGTCATTGTGCCGGTCAGCACGCTGTTACTGCGCATCTGCCATCGTGACTATCTTGAGCAAAATAGTTTCTTAATCAAAAAAGGCCAGCAGTCTGATTTAGCCGCACTGAAACGCCAACTGGCTGCAGTTGGCTACCGCAGTGTAGAGCAAGTAATGGAACATGGTGAGTTTTCTGCCCGCGGTTCTATTTTAGATTTATATCCGATGGGCTCGACCACGCCGTACCGCATTGATTTTTTTGATAACGACGTCGATGGCATCCGCACTTTTGACCCCGACAATCAGCGCAGCCTGGCGCAAGTTGAACAAATTGAGCTGTTGCCAGCTCATGAGTTTCCTACCGATCAAGCGGCTATCGAACGGTTTCGTCAGGCCTATCGCGAGCGCTTTAACGCTCGCAATGAAAAAGAATCGCTGTATCAACAAGTCAGCCAGGGGATGTTGCCCGCCGGTATCGAATATTATTTGCCGCTATTTACCGAAAAAACAGCGACCTTATTTGACTACCTGCCAGCCAATAGCCGTTGTTTATTGCTGGGTGATATCGAACACAGTGCAAATAAATTCTGGCTTGAACTGAAACGGCGGTATGACGACAGGGCAATAGACCTACTGCGGCCTATATTGCAGCCAGCTGAACTTTATTTGTCGGTCGATCAACTGTTTGCCGGATTAAAAAATTATAGCCGTATTCGATTAAGCCAGGCCGTACTGCCAGAACGCGCCGGCAGCGCAAACATGCCAGCCACCCCACTAGCTGATCTTAGCGTTAACCATCAGCTGAAAAACCCACTGACGACATTGCAACAGTTTATTGTGCAGCTTAAACAGCAACATGGCCGCGCGCTGTTTTTTGTTGAAAGTGAAGGTCGCCGAGAAAGCTTATTGCAGTTGCTGCACAAAGCCGGGATGCATATTTCACAGTTTGACGATTTGAATGCGTTTAACCGCAGTGATGATGATTTAGGTATTGTCGTCGGCGCGCTGGAACAGGGTGTTCTGATTGAACAGCCAAAGCCGCTGGCTCTGATCAGTGAAAACGAGCTGTTTGGCCAGAAAATAAGCCAGCGCAGACGCCGCAAACGCAGCCAGCAAGTATCCAGCGACACGGTGATCCGCAACCTGGCCGAACTGAATATTGGCCAGCCGGTGGTACATCTGCAACATGGCATTGGCCGTTATCAGGGCCTGCAGTTACTTGACGCCGCCGGAATCAGCGCGGAGTTTGTCACAATTGAATACGCCGGCAGCAGCAAACTGTATGTGCCGGTAACATCACTTCATTTGCTAAGCCGTTATAGCGGCAATGACGCCGAACATGCGCCATTACATAAGTTAGGCAATGACAGCTGGGAAAAATCGCGCCGTAAAGCGGCAGAAAAAGTACGTGATGTAGCGGCAGAACTCCTCGACGTATACGCCCAGCGTGCCGCCCATCAGGGCTATGCGTTTTCGCTGGATAATGAACAATATCTGGCATTTGCTGACAGCTTCCCGTACGAAGAAACCGCCGATCAACAAGATGCCATCGACGCCGTTCTGCGAGATATGCAAAGCCCGCAGCCTATGGACCGGCTGGTTTGTGGCGACGTGGGTTTTGGCAAAACCGAAGTAGCCATGCGTGCAGCCTTTGTTGCAGTCAATGACGGAAAACAAGTTGCCATACTGGTACCCACTACACTACTGGCACAACAACATTTTGAGAACTTCAAAGACCGCTTTGCCAACTGGCCGGTGCGGGTCGAAGTTCTGTCACGCTTTGTCAGTAGCAAAGCGCAAAAAGTCATATTAGAAGACGTTGCCAACGGTAAAGTAGATATCCTGATAGGCACCCATAAGCTGTTGCAAGACGACATTAAACTGCAGGATTTGGGACTGCTGATAGTCGATGAAGAACACCGTTTTGGTGTGCGGCAAAAAGATAAAATCAAAGCACTACGGGCCAATATCGATATATTGACACTAACCGCTACACCTATTCCCCGCACACTGAATATGTCGATGTCGGGTATGCGCGACTTATCTATTATCGCCACGCCACCTGCCCGCCGGCTGGCGGTGAAAACCTTTGTACGTGAATACGAAAACGGCCTGATCCGCGAAGCAGTAATGCGTGAAATTCTGCGCGGCGGGCAAGTCTACTTTTTGCACAATGACGTCGCCAGCATTGAAAAAGCGGCCACAGATTTAGCCGAGCTGTTGCCTGAAGCCATTATCGGTATTGCTCATGGTCAGATGCGTGAGCGTGAGCTGGAGCACATTATGGCGGACTTCTATCATCAGCGTTATAACCTGCTGCTGTGTTCGACCATTATTGAAACCGGTATTGACGTTCCCACTGCAAACACCATTATTATCAACCGTGCAGACAACTTTGGTTTGGCGCAGCTGCACCAGCTACGGGGCCGGGTTGGCCGCTCACATCATCAGGCATATGCCTACCTGTTAACGCCGCCACCAAAGCGCTTAAGCAAAGATGCAGAAAAGCGGCTTGACGCCATAGCCAGCCTGGAAGATTTAGGCGCCGGCTTTGCCCTGGCAACGCATGATTTAGAAATTCGCGGCGCAGGTGAATTATTGGGCGATGAGCAAAGCGGTCAGATAGAGTCGGTTGGTTTT
>JBFKFH010000059.1:0-14983 GCA_041618685.1 Rheinheimera sp. | reverse complement strand
GTCGCCGCAGCTATTTTAAAAATACGCTTATGTCGCCAGGCCCACACCGACGGGCTGACATAATGCACGGTTTTAATCCCGGCTTGCTTTAACTTCAGCTCGACCGGAAGATTAAAATCGGGAGCATCGATACCGATGAAAACATCTGGTTTGTCAGCCTCTAGCGCACTGAGGATCTCGCGTTTTACCTGCAATAATCTTCGTAAGCGGCCCAGCACTTCAACAATGCCCATTACCGCCAGCTCTTCCATATCGAATAACGCATTAAACCCTAACGCTTGCATGCGCGGGCCTCCGATGCCGTAAAAAACCGCATTGGGCTGAATTGCTTTAAGTGCCACCATCAGGTCGGCACCTAAAATATCGCCGGAGTGTTCTCCGGCGATAATAGCGACTTTCAGTGCTCTGTCCGCCGGCATTAGCGCACTATGCCCCGGCTGGCGTTAGCAATGAAATCAGTAAACAGTTTAAGCTCTGGCATGGTTGCCGCTTGGTCTTCCAGTGCGGCCAGTGCTTCTGCTACTGTCTGGCCTTTGCGGTACACCTCTTTGTAAGCTCGACGTATTTCAAGCAATGCTTCGCTACTGTAACCACGGCGTTTTAAGCCTTCTGTATTGATACCTGCAGGTACACAAGGGGCACCATGTACCATCAAATACGGCGGCACGTCTTTTAGCACAATTGAGCCACCACCGCAGAACGCATGAGCACCGATATGTACAAACTGATGTACCCCAGTCATACCGCCCAGAATGGCCCAGTCACCGACATGCACATGGCCTGCCGCCTGCGCGCCGCTGGCGAAAATGATATGGTTGCCAATAACGCAATCGTGAGCGATATGGGTGGTGTTCATAAACAGGTTATTGCTACCGACGATGGTTTTGCCCTGATCTTGCACCGTGCCGCGGTGCACCGAGCAGCCTTCCCGAAACACATTGTTATCACCGACGATAAGCTCGGTTGGCTCACCCTGGTACTTTTTATCCTGGCAAGCTTCACCAATACTGGCAAATTGGAAGAAATGGTTCCCTTTACCAATAGTGCTGGGGCCTTTAATCGCCACATGCGATTCAAGAATACAATCATCACCAATTACTACATCGTGGCCGATATAGCAAAATGGGCCTACTTTTACATTATTGCCAAGCTTGGCACTGGCTTCGATTACCGCTGTAGGATGGATCACGTTATAACTCTCTTCTGGCACACATCAGCTCAGCCGAGCAGACAATCTGGCCTTCAACTTTCGCTTCGCCGTAAAACTTCCACATGTTGCGGCGTTCTTTTAGAAATTTTACTTCCAACACCATGGTATCACCCGGCACCACTGGTTTTTTAAACCGCGCTTCGTCAATCGCAGCAAACAGATACAATTCGTTCTCTGAACGCTCTGTGACCGTTTTGAAGCCCAAAATACCTGTGGCTTGCGCTAACGCTTCCAGAATTAATACGCCGGGAAATATTGGCATACCAGGAAAGTGCCCGGTAAAAATTGGCTCGTTAATCGTCACATTCTTGATTGCTGTCAGGCTTTCACCCGGCGTGTAATCTAAAACCCGGTCGATTAACAGAAAAGGGTAGCGGTGCGGCAGAAGCGCCATAATTTCCTGAACTTGCAGGGTGTTAAGTTGGTTAGCCAAAGCTATTCCTCTGTCTAGTGGTCAGTGTCCGGTGCGGTCAGCACCGTGGCGAGTTGCTGCTCTAATTGCTTCACCCGCTGATATAATTGATCTATCTGGCGTAACTTCGCGGTATTTTTGCGCCACTCTAAATTTGAAGTGGCCGGAATACCTGAAGAGTATATGCCTTTTTCAGTGATCGGTTTCATCACCATTGCCATACCGGTAATATTAGCACCGTCACAAATTTCAATATGGCCGTTAATTACTACGGCGCCACCAATAATACAATAGCGGCCTATCTTAGTACTACCAGCGACTACCGTACCTCCGGCCATTGCCGTGTGATCGCCAATCTTTACGTTATGGGCTATCTGACACTGGTTATCAATAATCACATTGTTACCGATGACCGTATCTTCGATAGCACCACGGTCAATTGTGGTATTGGCACCGATTTCACAATCATCGCCGATCACTACAGCGCCGGTCTGTGGGATCTTGAGCCAGTTGCCCCGCTCATTTGCAAAGCCAAAACCATCGGAACCTACTACTGCCCCGCTGTGTATAATACAGCGCTTGCCAATGTTAACCCGATGATACACTGTAACATTGGCCCATAATTTACTTTGCTCAGCAATAACCGCCTGTTCACCGATTACACAGCCAGCGCCGATTTGTACATTGTCGCCAATAACCGCGTCGGCAGAAATCACTGCATTGGCACCTACACCAACATTAGCACCAAGCTGGACACTGGCGTCAATAACTGCACTGGGGTGTATTCCGTTGGCGGCCAGCGGTGTGTTGTCAAGCAGCTGAGCGACACGGGCAAACGCAACATAGGGGTCTTTAACCACTAATGCATTAACGCCTGGTGCCAAAAACGGCGCATCAGCTGATGTAATTAGTACCGCAGAGGCTGCTGTCTCTGCCAGAAACTTACGGTATTTAGTATTCGATAAAAAGCTGATTTGGCCTACACCAGCGTTTTCCAGTGTCGCAATAGAAACGATGCTGCAAGCAGCATCGCCAATTAGCTGCGCATTTAACTGCTCAGCTAACTCAGAAAGGGTAAAATGTATCATTTTTTCGCTTTGCTAACCTGGGCTGCTACCGCTTCTGAAATATCAAATTCTGGTTTGGCATACACTGCAGCACCTGAATTCAATACCAGATCAAACTTCTCGCGCTCGGCAACAACATCAATAGCAGACTTTATCAGCGCCAATACTTTGTTACGCTCTTCAGCCTGACGGGTACGGATCTCTTCGTCCAGAGGCCGCGCCAATTGCTCATATTGCTGACGTTGGCTGGTCACTGTAGCTCTGAGCTCTTCCTGTTGCTTTTCACTCATGGTCGGGCCATCACGGCGCAATTTTTCGATATTAAACGTGATATCTTTTTCCAGCTTACCCACAGTTTCAATACGCTGAGCAAACTCATTTTTAATGGTTTCCTGCATCGCAGCCGACTGAGGGATCTTGGCGGCAACGGCTTGTACATCAACATAAGC
Organism: Rheinheimera sp.; assembly: GCA_041618685.1. GTDB lineage: Bacteria > Pseudomonadota > Gammaproteobacteria > Enterobacterales > Alteromonadaceae > Alishewanella. Next base: position 11,845 of record JBFKFH010000059.1, on the reverse strand, counting down.
AATTTTCATTTCTTTAGCAGCAACGGTACCTGCCATTAATAGACCAGCCACCAGAATCATCGCCGATTTTACTGCATGTGTATTTAACATCTTCTCTTCCCTATTTTCTAATCTAAAAAGTTGTACCAATATTAAAACTAAAGTTTTCTTGTAAATCGCCTTCATGCTTTTTAATGATCTTCGCCAGGCTGAAGGTCAAAGGCCCCATTGGCGAAATCCATTGCAACGATACACCAGCAGATGCGCGAATCAAACTCGCATCAGAATAATCTAGCAACTCAGGTTCATTCTGTGAGCTGTAGACCTGGGTTAACGATGCATAACGGTTTAAATCAAACTCCGTATCCCAAACATTACCTGCGTCCATAAAAAAGCTGGTACGGATAGAGTTACGATAATCATCGCTTAAAAACGGTGTTGGTGTGATCAACTCCAGTGTTAACACAGCCATTGCATTACCACCAATAGACCGGCGCGATACCTGATAATTATCATTATCTGGCCCACTGGGGAAACCACCGTTGCCGTTGTTTACATCAGGTAAACCAGGCACCTGCTGGGCGTAACGGAAAATAGCATGTGGCCCGATAATACGGTTTTCAAAGCCGCGTAAATTCTGGCCGCCAGCATAGAAATTCTCAGTAAACGGCAGCGTATAGTCATAACCATTTTTGTCGCCATAGCCATTACCATATCCTACTTCCAGCTTCGATAGGAAAGACCAGCTGTGATCATTGCTCAGTGGAATATAATTACGGCCTTCAAACGATGTTTTAAAGTAGGTTAAGTCAGAGTTTGGTGTTGTCGCTTTGATAGTCGCACCCAAATAATGACCCGCTGTTGGGAATAATCCCCTGTTTAGCGTGCTGCGCACCCAACCTGCCGACAGCTCATAGTTGGTAAAGTTATAGCCACCATCCGGATTCTGTTCATCGAGCAATACCGCGCGGAAATGACGTAACTGATCATATTCCTGGATAGAATTGATCTTATTCACGACATAATTCGCACCGAAATTCAGCCGATTGTATTCGTTAATAGGGTAGCCAATGTTTGCGCCGACACCATAGCGTAACTGGTTGTAGGCTTCCAGGTTAGATGAAGCGCTACTGTAGTCAGTGTCGGCATAAAATAGCTGTCCGCCTAAACTAACGCCATCCAACGTAAAATACGGATCGGTATAGGTAACGCTGAGCGACTTTTGATATTTATTCGTACTTAAATTGATACCAGCGCTGTTGCCTGAACCAAAGAAGTTTTCTTGCTGCACCCCAACCTGAAATGATAGCCCCATGTAGTTGCCGTAAGAGATACCGGCATTAAAACTGCCTGATGGCTGTTCTTTTACAGTAAAACCAACATCGACTAAATCATCTTCACCGGCTACCGGCAGGGTTTCAAACGTTATAGTTTCAATATATGGCAGTCGCTGGATCCGCTGCTTAGAGAGCTCCAGCGCATCATTGGACAGCCAGGCACCTTCCATTTGTCGTAATTCACGGCGCAGTACTTCATCTTGCGTATTGGTATTGCCGGACATATTGATGCGTCGCACGTAAACACGTTTGCCCGGATCAACACTGATCGTCAGCTCTACTTCCTTGGTGTCATCATTAATTTTAGGGATCGTGCGGACTTTGGAGTTTGCGTAACCAAACCGTGCCAGAAACTTAGCGATACTTTCTTCGGTGTAAGTTACCAAGGCACCGTTATATAACTGCTTATCTTTTAACGGAACCAGCTTAGTAATAAACTCATCCTGACCAATCAGATCACCGACAAACTTAACCCCTTTGATCGTGTATTGTTCACCTTCAGTGACATTCAGCGTGATATAGATCGATTCTTTATCCGGGCTAACTGAGACCTGAGACGAATCGATGCTAAAACGCAGATAACCACGGTCAAGGTAATAACTGGTGATTTTTTCAATATCGCCTTTTAGCGTTTGCTTCTGGTAACGGTCAGACGACATAAAGCGCCACCAGGGTAAGTCCTGTTTAGACTCGATATCTTTTAGCAGTTCTTCATCGGAAAACAGCTTATTGCCGACGATATTAATTTGCCGGACCGATGCCGCATCGCCTTCTTCAAACTTAATTTTAAGATTTACCCGGTTGCGCGGCAGATAGGTTACTTCAACCTCAACCTCTGCCTGGTATTTACCCACACCGTGGTAAAACTCTGTCAGGCCGTTTTCGATACTTTTAAGAATGGTTTTGTCTAACGGCTCACCGACCTCAATCCGATTGCCGGACAAACTCTCCTTCAATTGTTCTTCTTTGATATCTTTGTTGCCATCAAAGGTAATAGCACTGATGGTCGGCCTTTCGCGCAGGCGGTAAATTACCGTGTTGCCATCACGAAATACTTTGATATCGTCAAAATGACCGGCAGCATACAGTGTACGAATACTGCGCGACAGATTAAATTCGGTAACAGTATCACCCACGTTAAAGGGCAAATTATTTAACGCCGCGCCTAGCGCTACGCGTTGCAGGCCTTCCACCTGAATATCCTGAACCGTAAAAGATTCTTCAGCAAGCACCGAGCTACTGGCAGAGGCCAATAACATCGCAGCTACTAATCGTTTAATTGTCATTATTTGAACTACTTATGATTAGTTATTTACAAACGAGAAATATCGTTGAGCAGCGCAATTCCCATTAACATCAGCAGGACAAGCGCTCCAAACCGGAAACCTATTTCCTGCGTCTTTTCAGAGACAGGTTTGCCGCGTATTAGTTCCAGCAGCATATACATTAAGTGTCCGCCATCCAGTACCGGTAACGGCAGCAAGTTAATGACCGCTAAGTTAACACTTATCAGCGCCAAAAACGATAAAAAAGCGACTAGCCCTATGCTGGCAGTGGTTCCTGCTCCTTGCGCAATAGAGATAGGTCCGCTTAGATGTTTTACCGACACGTCCCCGCTAATCAGTTTGGCGATCATGGTAAAACTAAGCCGCGTTAGCTGCCAGGTTTGAGCAATGCCTGCACCTAAGGCGTCGACGACGCCATACCGTTGCGTGTACAACACCCCATCTGGCCACTCGCTTACCTTGGGCGAGATACCCAGAACCCCTTGCGAAAAACCATCATTTGTCGCTGCCCGTGCTGGGGTTATCTGCAAGGTAAGTTGTTGACCGTCACGCAGTAACTGTACAGCCAACGTTTGTTCTGCCGCGTTAGCAATAATGCCCTGCAATTGGCTCCAGTCGTGAATAATATCGTCGTTGATGCGCAGTATTTTATCGTTTATCTGTAACCCATCGCGTTCAGCGGCAGACCCCGATGCTACTGCCGCAATCTCGGTCAGAGCCTGCGGCCTGGCAAGCTCAATGCCCAGGCTGGCAAACACACTTTGCTTTTCTGGATCAAACTGCCAGCTACTGGTATCCAATATTAGCGTGCGTTGCTGCTGCGAATGAATATCCTTTACGCCCAACTCTATGCGGTCACGACCAATTTGCTCTACCAATAGCAAATTGACGCTACTGGCATCGGTCGCTTTATGCTGATTAACCGATATGATTTGTTGTTGCGACGTGATACCAGCCTGCGCAGCGATTGATTGCGGCGCTACTTTGCCAACCACCGGACGCATTGTTTGCACACCCAGCATATACATCAGCCACAAGGCAAAAACAGCAAAAATAAAATTAGCTGCAGGGCCAGCAGCAATAATTGCCATCCGTTGCCAAACAGTTTTATGATTAAACGCCAGATCTTTAAACTGAGGTAATACCGGATCTACCCGCTCATCGAGCATTCTGACATAGCCACCCAAAGGTATCGCCGCTATCACAAACTCAGTACCTTGCCTGTCACGCCAGCGCAGCAGTGCTTTACCAAAACCGATGGAAAAACGCTTCACCAATACCCCGTTTCTGCGCGCCACCCAAAAATGGCCAAACTCATGCACGGTTATTAACACACCCAGCGCGACGATAAACGATAATAAATTCCAGATCGCACCTGACATCAGGATAACTTCCTCAGTTGTTGTTGCGCATACTGTCGCGCTTCATGATCCAGAGCCAATATATCATCCAGCGTACTAACACGAAAGGCTGCAAAATGTTCCAGGCCACTGCTGTTCATCCGGGCAATATCAGTAAAGCGGACCTGACCGGCCAAAAAAGCAGCGACGGCAACTTCATTCACTGCATTAAGGGCCGTTGTCGCGCCCTGCCCCTCAGCACAGGCAGCTATCGCCAGATATAAGTTGGGGTAACGCTCGGGTTCAGGTTCAGCAAAGCTAAAATCACGCATTTGTTTAAAACTTAGCGGCGGTACCGGACTGGTAATACGCTGAGGGAATGCCAGCGCATGGGCTATAGGAGTCCGCATATCCGGCTGACCGAGTTGCGCCAGTACCGAGCCGTCAGTGTATTGCACCATCGAATGAATAATACTTTGTGGATGAATCACCACTTCAATATCGTCCGCCTGACAGTTAAATAACCAGCGGGCTTCAATAAACTCCAGTCCTTTGTTCATCATGGTCGCACTGTCTACAGAGATTTTATGCCCCATAGTCCAGTTAGGATGCGCCACTGCCTGTGCCGGCGTAATTTGGCTAAATTGTGTTAACGGTGTTTGCAAAAACGGGCCACCACTGCCGGTGAGCAATAACTTGCTGATACCATAAGCCTGCAGTTGCTGATCATGAGTATGCTGTTGCAGGCCGGCAGGCAAGCATTGAAAAATTGCGTTGTGCTCACTGTCTATCGGCAGCAAGGTAGCCGCATGCTGTTTCACTTTGCTGATGAACAGCTCACCGCTCATCACTAGGGCTTCTTTGTTAGCCAGCAAAACTGTTTTACCCTGTTCCACTGCAGCCAGTGTTGGCAACAACCCGGCTGAGCCAACAATCGCCGCCATGACAATATCAGCATCAGGATGTGCGGCGAGCTGACATAAAGCGTCGATACCCGACAATACCTCTGTACGACTGCCTGCTTGCTTTAACGCAGCTGCCAGCGTTTTCGCTGCGCTGTCATCGAGCATGGCGGCAAACCGCGGCTTTACCATCAGGCATTGCTGCAATAGCTTGTCAGTCTGTGTTGCCGCGGTTAATGCTAATACCTGATACTGTTCTGGATGTTCGGCCAGCACTGATAAGGTATTCACACCGATAGAACCGGTTGAACCGAGGATAACCACTTGACGCATCAGTAAAAACCACCAAAAACAGCCACAATAATCGCGAACAGCGGCGCGGTTGCGGTCAGGCTGTCAATTCGGTCTAGAATGCCACCATGGCCCGGCAGGAAAACGCCGCTGTCCTTCTTACCCGCGACACGTTTAAACATGCTTTCTGTCAGATCGCCAAACACGGATAAAATAGTTAACAAAAATGCCGAGATGTACCACACCCCAACCTGTGCAGGCCAATCTTGCAGCGCAGCAACAACAGTCACAACAATGGCCACCAGCGCCAGCCCACCGAGCATACCCTCTACCGTTTTGCCCGGGCTGACCTTTGGCAGCAATTTATGTTTACCAAATGGTTTGCCAATAATATAGCCGCCAATATCTGCAGCCCATACTAACGCCAGCAGACAAAAAATCAGCCAGGCACCGGTAAAACTGGATGCAGCATAATCGGTTGACCGGATAAACAATACGCCGGCCCAAGCCGGAATTAACGTCAACCAGCCCATCAATGCTTTGCCCCAATCACTACCAGCCCAAAGTTTCTGGCTACGCGGGTAAGTAAGCACTAACACTATGGCTAACAGCCACCAAGCCACGCCCGCCAGCAACAAGCTGACGAGTAAAATATTCGTTTCTATAGGCCATTGCACTTGCTGTGGCAACTGCCAGTACAACACCGCAAACAGCACAGCAGTTAAGCCAACGTAGACCCAGCGGGTAGCTCTGTTGGCTAAACCACAAAAACCACTCCACTCCCAGGCACCCAGTAAAAATGCAGCTGAAATAAACAGTGCAAAACCGGCCAGAGGTAAGAAAAATACCGCCAGCAGAGCCAGTGGCGCCAGAATAAGCGCCGTAATAACACGTTGTTTAAACAAATTCGTTATCCTTTTGACAACGTCGCTAATTGCCGGATTTGCTCTCCGGTACAACCAAAGCGGCGCTCGCGGTTAACAAAAGCAGCTATCGCTTCTGAAAAAACCTGCTGATTAAAATCTGGCCACAAGGTATCGGTAAACCAGAGTTCAGCATAAGCGGCTTGCCATAGTAAAAAATTGCTGATGCGTAAATCGCCCCCGGTACGGATCAATAAATCCAGTTCGGGTTGATCGTGCATCTGCACCTGCTGAGCAAACGTATGCTCGGTAATCTGCTCGACCGTTAAAACCCCTTGTTGCACCTGGGTCGCTAACGCTCGGGCGGCATTGGCCATGTCCCAGCGTCCGCCGTAATTAGCAGCAATATTTAACGTCAGTGCCGTATTGCCCGCGGTAAGCTGTTCAGCCTTTTCAATACTGGCTCGCAGCTTATCGTTAAACGGCGACAAATCACCAACAATTTTTAGCCTGACGTTGTGTTTGTGCAAGGTTTTTACTTCGCTTTGCAGCACCATTAAGAATAGCTGCATCAGCGTTGATACTTCATCTTCCGGCCTGCGCCAGTTTTCACTACTAAACGCAAATAAGGTAAGTGATTTTACGCCCAGTTCCCGACAGAAACTGACACTGCGCCGCACCGCTTCAACTCCCTTTTTATGACCCCATACCCGTGGCTTACCCTGCCGCTCGGCCCATCGACCGTTACCATCCATAATAATCGCCACATGTTGTGGCAAGCTTTGCGGTTTGAGCTGCGTCTGTGCAGTCATAACGTGCGACCTGTCCTTACCTGAGCGCCAATCAGTCAGCTGCTGACTTGCCTTAATGCGTAGCCGAAATAAACTGCCACATAGAAAAAAGCGCCGTAATGCCCAAGCGTCACGACGCTAATACGTTAACAGAAGCGATAATTACACTTCCATTAATTCTTTTTCTTTCTCCGCCAGTACTTCGTCGATTTTTTTCACAAAGCTGTCAGTCACTTTCTGAATTTCATCTGTTGCGCGGCGCTCATCATCTTCACTGATTGCTTTGTCTTTTTGCAGTGTTTTTAACTCAGCATTGGCATCACGGCGAATGTTCCGCACTGCTACCCGGCCGTTTTCCGCTTCGCCACGAACCAGTTTTACCAAGCTTTTACGACGTTCTTCGGTCAATGCCGGCAATGGAACCCGGATAACAGTACCAGCTGACATTGGGTTTAAGCCCAAGTCAGACGCCATAATGGCCTTTTCTACAGCGGCGGTCAGGCTTTTATCAAATACGGTAATCGCCAGGGTACGGGCGTCTTCAATTGACACGTTAGCTACCTGGCGCAGTGGCGTATCAGCACCGTAGTACGACACCATAATGCCATCGAGTAAACTGGGATGCGCGCGACCGGTGCGCACTTTGGTTAACTGAACTCTTAGCGCTTCTACGCTTTTTTCCATCCGGACTTTGCTGTCTTTAATAATGTCGTCAATCACGATCTCTATCCTTTTTATTCGTTGCATCTGATACACAATGCAATGCTCAGCTGGCTAGTTTACTGTAAATTTTCCGCGTGGTCGATTACCGTGCCTTCCTGCTCACCCATAATTACCCGTTTTAGCGCACCGGCGGTGTTCATATTAAACACGCGAATTTGTAAATTGTGGTCCCGTGCCAGCGTAAAGGCGGCTAAATCCATTACTTTTAGCTCTTTATCCAGTACTTCGTTATATGTCAGTTGATGATACAAGGTTGCAGTAGGGTCTTTTACCGGGTCTGCCGAAAACACACCATCTACTTTAGTCGCTTTTAAAACCGCATCCGCTTCAATTTCAATACCGCGCAGACAGGCAGCTGAATCGGTAGTAAAAAACGGATTACCAGTACCAGCAGAAAAAATCACTACCCGGCCTGATTTAAGTAAACTGATGGCTTCAGCCCAACTGTAGTTATCGCAAACGCCATTTAATGGAATCGCGCTCATCATACGGGCATTAACATAAGCACGATGCAGTGCATCGCGCATGGCCAGGCCGTTCATTACCGTGGCCAGCATCCCCATATGGTCACCAACAACCCGGTTCATACCGGCTTTGGCTAAGCCTTCGCCACGGAAAATATTGCCACCGCCAATCACAATACCCACCTGCACGCCAAGCTCGACCAGCTCTTTAATTTCCTGCGCCATGCGGTCCAGCACTTTGGGGTCAATACCAAAGCCTTCTTCGCCCATCAGCGCTTCACCACTGAGTTTTAATAAGATCCTGCGGTAGGTAGGTTTTGGATTCGTGCTCATGAGATCCCCATAGTGCGAGTAAAATTAGGATAATTGCGGGTAAAAAAAACCGCAACCCGGTCGTTAAGACCTGAAGTCGCGGTTATTCTAGCGGTTTTTGCCGTCAGGCAGAAGAATAAATTACTTCTTGGCAGCCGCGATTTGTGCAGCTACTTCAGCTGCGAAGTCTTCTTCTTTCTTCTCGATACCTTCGCCTACTTCTAAGCGAATGAAAGAAACAGCTTTCGCACTGTTTTGCTTAAGGAAATCACCAACAGAAACTGAAGGGTCTTTCACGAATGGCTGACCAGTTAAGCTTACTTCACCAGTAAACTTGCTCATACGGCCGGCAACCATCTTCTCAGCGATTTCTTTTGGCTTACCTGAGTTAACAGCGATGTCGATCTGGATTTCGCGCTCACGCTCAACCACATCTGCAGGCACGTCTTCAGGTGTTAAGAAGCCAGGGTTGTTCGCAGCAATGTGCATCGCAACGTCTTTGGCGATATCTTCGTTGCCGCCATCCAGCACAGCTAACACGCCGATACGGCCAGAGTGCACGTACTGACCAATAGTGGCACCTTCAACAACTGCCGCGCGACGTACGTTGATGTTTTCACCAATTTTGGCAACCAGCGTAGCGCGGGTATCTTCAACTGAAGTACCGTTTAAGTCAGCAGCTAAAATAGCTTCTGCAGTGAACAGCTTGTTAGCGTGGGCTAAATCAGCAACCGCATTAGCAAAAGCCAGGAAGCTGGCATCACGTGCTACAAAGTCTGTTTCACAGTTGAATTCGATAGCTAAACCTAAACCGTCAGCTACGCGAGTGATGATAGTACCTTCAGCGGCGATACGGCCTGCTTTCTTGGCAGCTTTGGCCAGACCACTCTTACGCATCGCGTCGATTGCAGCTTCGATATCACCTGCAGTCTCTTCTAATGCTTTTTTACAATCCATCATGCCAGCGCCAGTGCGCTCGCGAAGTTCTTTTACTAAAGCGGCAGTTACAGCCATGGGAGCTTCCTCGTAATAATTCTGGTTGGACAAACAGGGGCCGAGGCCCCTGTTGCAATTTTGCACTGTGTTAACGCAAGGTTAGCCTGCGCTAATGACAGAGAAATTACTCTGCTTCAACGAAGGCTTCGGCTTCAGCCTGTACTTCGATGTTTTTGTCACGACCTTCCAGGATAGCCTGACCAACAGCAGCCAGATATAACTGGATAGCGCGGATCGCGTCATCGTTACCTGGTACTACATAGTCAACGCCTTTTGGATCAGAGTTGGTATCAACGATAGATACAACCGGAATACCCAGGTTGTTAGCTTCTTTGATCGCAATGTGTTCATGGTCAGCGTCGATCACGAACAGCACGTCTGGCAAGCCGCCCATGTCTTTAATTCCGCCTAAGCTCTTTTCCAGCTTGTCCATTTCACGGGTACGGTCTAAAGCTTCTTTCTTAGTCAGCTTGTCGAAAGTACCGTCCTGGCTTTGCGCTTCCAGATCTTTTAAACGTTTGATTGACTGACGTACTGTTTTCCAGTTAGTCAGCATGCCGCCTAACCAGCGGTGGTTTACGTAGAACTGATCAACCTTGCTTGCCGCTTCTTTGATCGCTTCAGACGCAGCACGCTTAGTACCAACGAACAGGATTTTGCCCTTTTTCGCTGCGACTTGCTGAATGAATGCCAGTGCATCGTTCATCATAGGAACAGTTTGTTCCAGGTTGATGATATGTACTTTGTTACGCGCACCGAAAATGAATGGCTTCATTTTTGGATTCCAGTAACGGGTTTGGTGACCGAAGTGCACGCCCGCCTGGAGCATGTCGCGCATAGAAACTTTTGCCATGATTTAATTTCCTGTATAAGGGGTTAAGCCTCCATGTATCCCATATGCCGACCTTGGTCTGACTGTTGTTCAGTGCAAAGCAAAGCACCCCGGAATATGTGTCGATACATGTGTGTTTTGTGTTTAATATCGCCATCAGCACAGCGTTATCCGCAACGAAGAACCAATTAAGAACAAAAGGTTCTGCAATATAAGGTAATGCGATTTGCTAATTTGCGGCGCGCTTTATACCATAGACACCTTACAAACACAATCAAATGTGTATTTTTGCAGCAGTATTGCTACCGCGTTTATCTGGCAATACCAACGAGAGAACAGGCATGACAGCAAGCATCAAAACCCCGGCTGAAATAGAAAAAATGCGCGTTGCAGGCCGTTTGGCCGCGGAAGTGCTGGAAATGATCGAACCTTATGTTAAAGCCGGTGTCACCACCGATGAGCTAAACACCATTTGTCATAACTATATCGTCAATGAACAGCAGGCCATTCCGGCGCCACTGAATTATCATGGTTTTCCAAAATCGATATGCACGTCGGTCAATCAGGTTATTTGCCACGGTATTCCGGCAGATAAAAAGCTGAAAGAAGGCGACATTATCAATATCGACGTCACGGTGATTAAAGATGGCTATCACGGCGATACCTCTCGGATGTATGTAGTTGGCAAACCCAGCATTATGGCCGAGCGGCTGATTAGGGTGACGCAGGAGTGCATGTATCTTGGCTTGAAAAAAGTAAAAAACGGCGTGCGTTTAGGCGATATCGGTCATGTTATTCAGCAGCACGCAGAAAAGCACAGTTATTCTGTGGTACGTGAATACTGTGGTCATGGTATCGGTGCGGTATTTCATGAAGACCCACAAGTGCTGCATTACGGTAAACCCGGTACAGGTGAAGTATTAAAAACCGGCATGTGCCTGACTATCGAACCGATGATTAACGCCGGTGCCCGCCACAGCAAGTTACTGGCAGATGGCTGGACGGTAGTCACCAAAGATCGCAGCTTGTCGGCGCAGTTTGAGCACACTATTTTAGTTACCGATACCGGCTGTGAAATTTTAACGCTGCGCAGCGATGACACCATCGATCGGATCTTAACCGCAGAATAACCCCGCAAAGGAGCAGCAGTATGAGCCAGGCAGTAACCTTCAGCAAAACGCTTCCTGACAGTTACAGCCTGGACAGCTATAAAAAACATTTCGCCGACTTCCACGACTGGCTAAGTAAATGCTTCTCTCAGCACCCGGTCAATGCGCTGGTTAAAGCCCGCGCCCATTTTATTGACACGGTACTGGTGCAGCTGTGGCATAAATTTGATTTACACAAGAGTAAGGAACTCAGCCTGATTGCAGTCGGCGGCTATGGTCGCGGCGAACTGCACCCCTGCTCGGATATTGATTTGCTGATTCTGGCTGAGGGCCACTTAGCTACCGCTTTGCAAGATGCTATCGCGCTGTTTATTACCACCTTATGGGATTTACGTTTGGAAGTGGGCCATAGCGTACGCACGGTAAAAGAGTCGATTACGCTGGGTAGAGATGACATCACCATCGCCACTAACCTGTTGGAAATGCGGCTGTTAACTGGCAACAAAACGCTGTTTGAGCAGCTACAACTGGCCGTTAGCAAAGATAATTTTTGGACCAGTCAGGCATTTTTCCAGGCGAAACGACATGAGCAGCAACAGCGGCATGCCCAGTATCATGGC
>JBFKFH010000058.1:0-15006 GCA_041618685.1 Rheinheimera sp. | reverse complement strand
CTGGCAATGATACTGACCATGAGCGTGAGTTTGCTCTTGTTTCCCGCCCTGCTGTGCCTGTTGGCCGCCAAACCTGAAACCACCGATTACGCCGTACTGGCTCGCGGATTGCGTTATATCCATAACAAAGTCAGCCGGGCGCCGCTGCGCACCGTTTTCATTGTCAGTGTACTGTTTGCCCTGCTTAGCCCGGGGTTACTGCGCTTAAATGTCGAAAATAGCTTTATTAACTATATTGCGGCCGATACCCGGGCACATCAGGAACTGAAGTTTATCGATCAGCAGTTTGGTGGTTCAACTCCGCTGGATATTATCATTACCGTAACGCCACAAAACACTAAGCCTGATTTACTGGTTACCGCCAATCAACTGAATCAATTACATGTCGCACATGCCGCCATCACCGCATTTGGAGCAACAGGCAGCGTTACTTCGCTGATAAATTTCACCACGCTGGCTACCCAGCTTAATGCCGGCAAACCGTTAACCGAGTATGAGCTCAATAGCATATACCTGTTACTGGAACAAAAAGTGGCCAAACAGCTGGTGGGGGCTTATCTGGCAGAGCAGCCGTTGCAACTGCGTATTGCTACCCGCATTCAGGACTCCACACCGGGGCTGGACCGCGAGTTATTGCTAACGCAACTAAAACAGGATTTGGCGACAGTGGGATTATCGGCTGAAGATTACAGCCTGACTAACCTGTTTGTTCTGTATCAGGATATCTTATCCCGGCTGATAGACTCACAGATTAACACCTTAGGGCTGGTCTATCTTGCATTGGCGCTGGTGCTGTTGTTAATTTTCCGCTCTGTCAAAATTGCCTTAATTGCACTGGTGCCAAATGTCTTTACTACCTTAGGTATCATCGGCTTAATTGGCTGGTTGGGTATTCCGCTGGATTTAATGACGATTACCATTGCCGCCATCGCCATGGGTATCGCCATTGACGATACCATTCACTTTACCCACCACTATCTGCAGGCCCCGGCGAACAGTGCACTGCAAGATGCGTTTGAACATACCGGTTTGGCAATGTTATTTACCTCCTCCGTCATTGCGGCGGGTTTTGCCATATTCGGTTTTTCCAGCTTTTTACCCAGCGTATACTTTGGTTTACTTACAGCTGCGGCGATGCTGATGGCACTGGTAGCGGATTTAACCATCCTGCCTGCCCTGTTACACCGCTTCGCACCGGTAAAACAGCATGCAACAGCTTAAGAAGGCGGACTGCACGTGGTCGCAATAAAAAAGCTGGCATCAGCCAGCTTCTGTCTTCGTGAGCCAAATTTACACCGCTACATGTAAGCGTACTTCGATATTACCGCGGGTAGCATTTGAGTATGGGCAAACCTGGTGTGCCTTTGCTACCAGCTCTTCAGCAGCAGCCTGCTCCATACCTGGTAAGCTGATAAACAAATCAACATCTAAGCCAAAACCACCTTCAATCTTACCAATGCCGACTTCTGCACGCAGACTTAAATCAGTTGGTAAGGTTTGTTTGCTCTGACCGGCGACAAACTTCATGGCGCCAATGAAGCAGGCAGAATAACCGGCTGCAAATAACTGTTCCGGGTTAGTTGCACCACCATTGCCACCTAGTTCTTTTGGTGGCGCCAGTTTCACTTCAAGCAGGCCGTCATTAGATTTTGCTGCGCCGTCACGGCCGCCTGTTGAAGTGACTACTGCTTTATACAGAATATCCATTTTTATTTCCTCGGTTAAACTTCGTTGCCGTTTGCGAACGCTGACATACTAACCATTATATATCTTGCATGCAAGACATATTCACGCAATATATTTGCACAAAAGCATCACTACTAGCTATAGCAGCTTGGTTAAATTTGCTACACTGGCGCAAAATTGCAGGACGAATACTGATGAGTAAAACGTTACCGCTGGATCAACAATTATGCTTTGCACTGTATAGTGCCTCCAATGCCGTAGTACGATTGTACCGGCCACTGCTACAACCTTTTGATCTAACTTACCCGCAATATCTGGTTATGCTGGCATTATGGCAGCAGGACAATATCAGTCTGGGAGAATTGGCCAGTAAAACCCTGTTTGACTCCGGAACCCTAACCCCGCTGGTCAAAAAACTGGAGCAAAAAGCCTGGCTGAGGCGTATGCCATCGAAACTGGACGAAAGAGTGAAACATGTACAGCTAACTGCGGCAGGAAAAGCACTGGAATCAGAGGTGGCAAGCGTAATGCCGGCACTGCGTTGTCAAATTTCGCTGCCCGACGAGCGATTACAGCAACTACGCGCACTGGCACGCCAGGTTCAGCTTGATATTCAACAACTTGAACAATGCGCTGCAAAATAGCCTGCTGCAATGGCGCTGGCAGCGCAAAAACAGTCAGATCATGCATTAACTTTAGCTGAATAAAATGTAGCAACTTTGGTTAAAAAATTTAGTTTATTTCTTGGATTAAAATCAAAATCTTAGGCGGCATTGGCTAGTTTACAGACAAATCTGGCCATCTAAACGTTTGACCTAGGCGCCATTCAACCGCATAGTACTTCCCGCCTGTGATATTTATCAGAATTTATCAGCGTTTTACCCATGGATTGGCTTAGTCAGGTTCACATTAGAAATTAATGAAAACTGCATGCTGGAAACTCAGCTGCGAAAATCTTTGGGGCGACAAATGAGTTTACAATCTGTAGCCGTTTGTCCTGACGACACGACGCGTCAGGATTTAAATCAGCCGAGCGACACCACAATCAATTCACTGTGGCACTACTTTCCGCAATATTTTCAGGTCATTCTGGCCAAGAGTTGTACGCAGAAAAAAGCGATATACCAGCTTCGACACAAAGTATATTGCGAAGAACTGCAGTTTGAACCTGCACGCATTGACAGACTGGAGCAAGACAACTTTGATAACCGTGCGATACATGCCTGTATCCGGCCGGTCGTCAGCGATCAGCTTGCCGGAACGGTGCGCATAATTACCTCGGCATTTAAAAACGAACTATTGCCGATGGAACAGTATTTTTCTGACCAGATCACCAATACCGTGCTGGCACCGCAGAACTTTAGCCGACAGCATATTTGTGAAATTTCCCGCCTGGCTGTGCCGGCAGAAATACGCTGTCGCCCCAGTGGCGCCAGAGGTACGTCATCGCCGTTAGAAAGTGCCTGCAGCAAGCTGGTAGCTATTTCCCTGTATTTAATCTCACAAATACTGTGTTTACGTAGCGGAAAAATACATGCCTATGTCATGGTTGAGCCGGCTTTAGCCCGTGCGTTGCGCCGGGTTGGTATTCACTTCGTGCAAATAGGTGAGCCGGTTGAGCTTAACGGTATCCGAGCGCCATACTATCTTGATGTACGCACCACTAACAATACGTTAAAACCTGAGTATCGTAAGTTGCGGAATGTACTCGAAGAGCAATTATTTGGCGCCAAGGTTCGTCCACAAGTGGAACTGTGTTATAGCGCCAGTTAAGCGGTTCGCTGTGACCGGTTTAATTCGCCGCGGCTAGCCAATCACTTCGTAGCCGGACCAATCTGGCCGTAGTGGTTGGCTTTTACCTGACGGGGTTAAATGAATATGAAAACCTAGCACCTGCCCCAGTGCAAAACATTCGTCCAGCTGCATTAAGTCATCTTTGTGCGGGCTGTCAGCATCGGTCAGTAAGCTCGCTTTAGCTTTAGCTTTTGCCTCTGCCGCGGATGTTGCCACACACAGCATAAAGTCATGCTGCTCGGCGATTTTATCCGGGTAATAGCCACCAAAGTTGACAAAATATAATGTTGGCCCCGATTGCGGCGGCGAAGTATGTAAACTAACCTGGTAGCCATCTATATGCTGGATCTGCATATAGCTGTCGATATGTAAACCTTTAACCGCGCCAAACCATTGCTGGCGCAGCAGTGCATGCGTCTCACTGATACTGTTGGCCGCGACAAAACGCACATCGTGTAGCTCAATGTTTGCACCCGGCGCCGTACCGCCAATATAAATTAAAAACAGTTGCATCATACTCTCCGGTTTTACCAATGCCGGCAGTATAACGACGTTATAATCATGTCACCAGCAACCAAGCTGCGCGACGTGAAGCAAGCTCATGAAATAATGGCATTAAATTTCGCATATAGGTAACTAAGGTGCTATAAATTGCGTTACTACTGTTAATCTTAGTTAGCTACAAACCTTGTAATCGGAGAGTTGTTTGTTCTGATGCTGAAAAATTTACAACAAGTCCTCGTCCAAATTAGCCGTAACCCTGCCGTAGATCAAGGTGATCTGATGGCCAGTAACCGTGTGTTAATGGAAGCCATCACACAAGGCCTGGCTACTGACCGTGCCAGTGTCTGGTTGCTGTCAGATGACCGGCAGCACATACGTTGCACTTACCTGCTGGACTGCGGGCAGCATCAGGCTGAACCCGGCATTACCTTAGCGCGGCAGGATTATCCACGCTATTTTGCTGCATTGGACGAAGAACGTAATATCGTTGCCGACGACGCGCATCAGCATTATCAAACCCTTGAGTTCTCTGCCAGCTATCTTGCACCATTACAAATTTGCTCCATGTTAGATACACCTATCCGTCATCACGGCGCCATGGTAGGTATTATTTGCATTGAACATCGCCAGGCAAAGCAGTGGCAAGGTGACGAAGTTGTGTTTGCCGGTTTCCTGGCCGATATATACGGCCGGGCCCTAAGCGCATCAGAACGTATGCGCTATCAATGTGAGCTGGAGCGATTAAACCAGGATTTGGAACAGATAATTAGCCAACGCACACAGGAACTGACGCAGTCATTAGCGCAGCTACAACAAGCACAGACCCGACTGATTGAAGTCGAGAAAATGGCCAGTCTGGGTAGACTGGTCGCGGGTATTGCCCACGAGATCAACACACCGCTGGGTGTTGCGGTAACCGCCAACAGCCATGCACAAGCATCGCTGACAGCACTGGAAACGTTATTTCAAACGGGCAAACTGACCCGGCAACAATTTAGCCAGAATGGCCTGGCGATCAAGCATAGTATCGCGATGGTGAACGCTAACCTGCAACGCACCGTCGATCTGGTAAACAGCTTTAAACAAACAGCGGCAGCCACTAATGATCAACAAGCTGAGTGGTTAACACTGAGTCAGTTTATACCGCGGGTATTATCGGGCATGGACTCTTTGCTTAAAGAGCATCAGGTGGAGGTGCAGTTACAGATACCGGCGCATCTGCAGGTACAAAGCTATGCCAGCCCGTTGGCAACGATCTTAACCCGCTTGCTGGAAAATGCCTGCATCCATGCCTTTACCGCACAGCGCTCGCGTCAAATCTGCTTAACCGCCAGCCTGACTGACGATCACTGGCAGCTGGATGTCGCTGACAATGGCAGGGGCATGACTGACAAAGAGCTGGCCCGCGCGTTTGAACCCTTTTTCACCTCACGTCGCAGCGATGGCGCCAAAGGTCTGGGGCTGACGCTGGTATTTAACCTGGTATCGCATCTATTGCAGGGGGACGTCAGTCTGCAAAACAACGCACACGGTTGCGTAGTAACTATACGCTGCCCGCGTTGTATTACTACAGTCTGATCGCCAGGCCATTAGCCAGCGCTTTTTTATATGCCATGACGCCAGGTATGGTTGCCAATAAGACAGACAACAATAGCGTTGCGCCAGCGCCATACAAGGTGTCCTGACCGAAGATATTCAGGCTGATGAACAAACCGAACTCTGCCGCCAATGTATCCTGCAGCACGTACAGACTGGTCCACAATAACGCGATTGCCGACAGCAATGCGAATAGCGTAATTAGCATTACCTCCAGCTGGATCAGCACAAACAAATACCATGGATGGGCCCCTGCCGCGCGCAGTATTGCCATTTCACGCTGCCGCTCTTTCATCGACGCCAGCAATGTTGTAATCATTCCGACCAGAGCCGCCAGCAGCACCAGCACACTAATCAGCAATAGCAAGTTCTCTACCATCGCCAGCATTTGCCATAATTCTGCCAAAGCGACGCCGGGTAAAATGGCACTCAGAGGCTCCTGTTTATACTGATTTATCTGACGCTGCACGGTAAAAGTCGCCATCCGCGATTTTAACCCCAGCATAAAAGCGGTAATTGATTTTGGGGTTAAATCTTCGGCCAGCGCCTGTGCACTATTCATTTGCTTACCTGGCGTCGGAGCGCCTTGTTGCCAATCCAGATGAATGGCTTCAATAGCTTCAAGTTTAACATGTACCGTCTGATCAACCGGTGTGCCGGTGCGCGCCAATATTCCCACCACGGTAAAGGGCTTATCATTGTGCTGGCTAAAACTAACGGCCCCGACACCATGCGACAACGCTAGCTGTTCCCCCAGGGTATAACCTAACTTTTGCGCAACTTCAGCCCCCAGCACCGCTTCAAATACGCCATCGAAAGCGCGACCAGATGCCAGCACTAACGGCTGCGCATTGGCATAACGGTAATGCTGAAAATATGCGCTGCTGGTGCCCATTACACGATAACCCCGGTGTGAGTCACCCAGCGAGATAGGTATCGCCCAGTCGACTTGCGGATGCTGAATAATGCGCTGATAGCTAGGCCAGCTGATATTCGCTGTTGCATTGCCAATACGAAAAACCGAATACAACAATAAATTGAGTTGGCCTGAGCGTGCACCAACAATCAGATCTGTGCCTGACACGGTACTGGTAAAGCTGCTTTTCGCTTCGGTGCGCAAATGCGTAATTCCCAGCAGCAAAGCGATACTAATGGTTAGTGATAACCATGTCATCAGCACAGTCCCGCGGCGATTGTATAAACTTAGCCTGGCCAGCTTCATTAACATGGTTGTACTCCCAGCTCCAGCTGCTGCATATCCAGCTGATAATGAAAATAGTGTTTCAGGCTGTGGTCGTGGCTGACAAAAATTACTGTACAGCCGTTGTTGTCTGCTTCTGCCAGCATCAGCCGCATAAAGGCATCCCGGTTATCAGTGTCCAGTGCTGACGTTGGCTCATCAGCAATCAACAGCGTAGGTTGAGGCAGTAAAGCCCGTGCAATTGCCACCCGCTGTTGCTGCCCAACGCTAAGCTTGCTGGCGGCTTTATGCCAAAGATCCTGTGATAATCCCAGCCGCGATAATAAGGTTTTAGCCCGTTCCAATGCTGACGCGCTATTCTGACCGGCAATATGACTGCTCAGCAAGGTGTTGTCCAGCACAGACAAATAGGGAATAAGATTCAGTTGCTGAAACACGACGCCGATAGATTTAGCCCTTAAGGTGTCGCGTTGTCCGGCAGACAAGCGATGCAACGGCGTGCCATTGATAAACAATTCACCACGGGTGGGTTGTATAATACCACTCAGCAAATTCAGTAACGTGGTTTTGCCACTGCCTGACGCTCCGAGCACAAAAAGGTGTTGACCACCATTTAACGTCAATGCGGGCAGTTGCAGCTGCCAGCCGTCACGTTGGTAATGAAATTGCAGCTGTTTGAGCTCAATAGCGGGAATTTTCAGCTTGTCGGTCACAGGCATTCTCTGCGTCATGATATGATGTTAGCGTTTTTGCCATTATGCCAACTTAGGGGAGCGAGCTCCAATGTTACGGACGTTATCTGTTGCGTTATATCTGACACTGGTCGCATGCGGCGCGGCAGCGGCTAGCGCTGCTGAGGTTACCACTTTGGAGTGGACTGACTTAATGCCGGCAGACGACTTAAAATTGTTACAGCAAATGCCGGAAGTGCAACACGACTACAGCCAGCCGTCGCCATTTGATGACAATTATCAGGGAGACGACCCGGCAGCAAAACAGTGGCAGCAAATTCTTAGTTCGGCCAAGGTCGTTGAAAAGTACAACAATACCAAGGTACGGATCCCGGGGTTCATTGTGCCACTGGAATTTGATGGCGAACAAAATGTAACCAGCTTCTTTCTGGTACCCTATTTTGGCGCCTGTATCCATGTACCACCACCGCCCCCCAATCAAATGATATTCGTCCGCGGTGCGAAAAACCTCAAAGCAGATATGATTTACTCGCCATTTTGGATAAGTGGCACCCTGACTACCGATGTGATGACTCATGATTTAGGCCAGGCCGCCTACAGCCTGACAGTTGATAAAGTAGAAGAATACACTTACTGAAAAAACGGCAGCCTACGCTGCCGTTTTGCTATCCAACGTGGTTAAAACCGCACACTGCTATTGCCAAGACGCGCGATACTTGCCCCCTGGCGGCCATTGATAATCCATTGCACTTCCAGACTGGTTAAAGCAGGTACCAAATTAAAAATATTCAGCTGCATCTCATTCAACCGGGCCGGACGTTGGCACAACAGCTGATAATTAGCATAAAAATCGGCATGCCCGGTATTCGCATGTGGCTCCGATAAATCACTGCTGGCGTCAGCCATTGCCAACTCACAATTGGCGTCAGTATTGAAACTGAACCAGTCAGCCTGATTGAACACATCCATTGCCGCCGCGAGCTCCTGTTTTTGCTCACTATTGTGCGGCCTGTGCTCAAAGCCGACTATGCTTTGCGCTGCAGACTGAAAGGCCAGCTGCATTTCATTACCTTCCAGTACAAGCGTTAACACAGCATGACCATGCACATGAGCACCCAGCGCAGTAACTTCCTCTTGCTCAGCTAATGGTTCCATTTCATGCTCTGGCGCATGTTGCTGTGCAAGGCTATTGCTGGCAAACATGCTGCAAACAAACAGCATCGCATAGGGTTTGAAGCAAGACATAATTTCAGCTCCGCATCTGAAAAACGAGTACTGACAACATAACACAAAGCACTTTCTGTATGCCACGCCGACGTTTGTCGGTAATTGTAGGTAGGGATGGCGTGATACAGCTATTTAGCGCCGGCTCTCTGTCAGCACCGTTGGGGGCTGTTGTTCAAGCCACTGCACGCTGTGCCAGATGGCCTGATTTGCCATTGCCAAAAAGGTCGGATCAATACGCTGCCACTGATCCGCCGCGGTATGATAGTCGGCGTGTTCCTGACCACCGAAGAACAAATAAGCAATACCCGCGCGGTTAAAAGGCCCGTGGTCGCTGGCATTGGCCCAGTCATAACGCGGATGGTCCCGTGCCATCTTACCCGGGCCGCGCGGCGCTAAGAACCAGATTTTATCAAACCGGCTGCGCAGCCACTCCATCAACGCCGGATAGCGCTTGCCTCCGGTCAGATATAAACGTCCACGCCGGTCCGCTCTGCTCACCATATCCAGATTCAGGTTTAATACCACATTCGACAGCGGAACCGGCGGATTGGCAATGAATGCTTTGCTGCCATACAAACCATTCTCTTCAGCATCAGTAGCCAAAAACAGATACGAATATGCCGGACAGCTCACACTAAGCCGCTCGGCCAGCGCCAGCATGGCAGCAACACCAGAGGCATTATCATCGGCGCCGTGAAATATGCTGCGCCCTTGTTTACCAAGGTGATCATAGTGCGCCGTTACCACGATGTAATGCTGCGGATAAGTGCATCCCTGACGATACCCAAGCATGTTAACGCCGGTTTTATCAAAAGCACCATAAACGAAGGGCTGGCGATACTCACCGGCAAACGCCTGCAACGCGAGTTGCTCAAATCGCTCGCCGATAAAGCGTTGTGCGAGCAGCGCCCCCTCTGAGCCGGTTTTTCGTCCCTGCATGCTGGCATCACTAAGCTGACGGATATCGTCCAGTACCTCTGCCCGCCCTATCATGCCGGTCAGTGAACTGGCTAAGAAAAGTAGCTTATACCCGCTAATCCATCGCAGCATGCAGCTTTAGCGCCTCCAACTTTGCACTATAAGTCGCCGTTTCGGCTGTGTTTTTTGCAAGCTGAGCGGCTTGTTCCAATACTAACCTGGCGTCGGCATAACGCTGATTATGAAAGTAGGCCTTTGCTAATTGCAGATGAAATTCGCTGACATAGGGTGCGTATTCAACCAAGCGTTGAAAATGAATAACGGCTTGACGATAGTTGTTTTGCGCTAGCGCTGTTGTGCCCTGAACATACCACAAATAGGGATCCCGCTCTTGCAGAGTAGCCAGCTGCCGTCGTATTGCCGCAGCCGCGGCGACATCCCCTTCGTACTGCTTTAATAATGCATAATTACTTAACAAAGTCGCTCTGTGCGACGATACGCCCAGGCCATACTGATACCATTGTGCGGCTTGCTGGAGCTCGCCAATATGTTTATGTAACAACGCGGTCAGGTTAATGATAGGGGCGTAATCTGGTGCATGCTGTAACGCGGTTCGCAGCAGCGCAAACGCTTTATCATGTTCACCTTGCAGCAAGGCGTCGGCTGCTAAATTACGATAATACATGGCAATAAATGTAGATTCAGACACCCGCTGACCAGTCATATCTCCGCCCGAGGGAAAATAATCCACAACAATAAATGACCGGAACGCCAGTATCTGTCGGTTCGATGCTAACGGCGGGGCATGCAAAAACGTTCGAACATGATCTGAGCTGATGAACCAATCTTGCTCAACACTAACCACCGGCGCGGATGTCATTTGCTGAAAACTAATATCCACACCGGCAAGATCTGCCAACGCTTTGGTTAATACCGCCAGTGTAATGCAATTACCTTGCTTGCGATCGAAAGCTTCCCGTGCAGTGTAGTTTTCTCCCTGATAATCAAAACCAATAACCAGTTTTGATAAATACTGATAAACACGTTCATGCGGTTGTAGAGTTTGCTGGTCGGGGTGATTGAAATAGTTTAAAAAAGCAGCTTTTTGCGGCTCAGTAAGAGCAAAAATATCACTCAATGTCGGTACTGACGCAGTGGCGTTTGCCATGGAGTAAGAATAAGGCAAAGGCTGTTTTAGCTTTGGTTTAACGTCATTGCTCGTGCAACCCACTAACACGGATATCAGGCAAAACCCAATAACTTTTGCTACAACAGCCATATTGAACTCTTCAGGTTAATTAATTATTAACCTTTTATATCGCATCCTCGTCTTCTTCGCCAGTGCGGATCCGAATCACCCGCTCCACTTCAAACACGAAAATTTTACCGTCTCCGATACGTCCGGTTTGCGCGGTTTTCATAATCGCTTCAACACAGCGTTCTACCTGTTCATCCGGCACTACAATTTCTAACTTAACCTTGGGGAGGAAATCGACCATATATTCCGCACCGCGATACAGTTCTGTGTGGCCTTTTTGCCGGCCAAAACCTTTAACTTCGGTAACTGTCATACCAGTGATATTGATGTCAGCCAAGGCTTCACGTACATCGTCAAGCTTAAAAGGTTTAATGATGGCTTCAATTTTCTTCATTGCAGTTTCCGTCTGTTAAATGCCTGTGATGCAGCGAGTATAATACAACGCCATTTCAGCTTCAGCTGTTAATCGATAAGAATGACTTGATCTGGTAAGGGTAAAGCACGGTAAGATAGCACGCTACGGTTAGCGAGGGTCATAATGGGTATGAATGCAGCACAGATTATTGCCGAAATGCGGGTATTGCCGCAGATCGATGCACAATTTGAAATCCGCCGGCGGGTAGAATTTATCAAACAGCAGCTGACGGGCTCAGGCTTGAAAACGCTGGTTCTGGGGATCAGCGGAGGTATCGACTCCACCACGTGCGGCCGTTTGGCACAATTGGCAGTCGATGAACTTAATCAGACCGGCGGCGAATATCAATTTATTGCTGTACGTCTGCCTTATGCAACGCAAAAAGATGAAGCTGAAGCTCAGCAGGCGATAGAGTTTATTCAGCCAACCAAGGCACTATCGGTCAATATTCAGCCCGGAGCAGATGGTATTCATCAGGCAACCTGGTCTGCGATGGCAGCTCAAGGCCTGGCGTCCGCTAATGATGCACAAGCCGACTTTGCTAAAGGTAATGTTAAGGCCCGCTGTCGGATGATCGTGCAATATCATATTGCCGGCCTGCTTGGTGCTCTGGTGCTCGGCACGGATCACTCCGCTGAAAACATTACGGGTTTCTATACTAAATGGGGTGATGACGCCTGTGATTTGGCGCCGTTATTTGGCCTTAGCAAACGACAGGTACGGTTAATTGGCAAAACCTTGGGAGCGCCTGTACAGCTGGTGGATAAAGTTCCTACCGCTGATTTAGAGTGTATGGCGCCACAAAAAGCTGATGAAGCAGCACTGGGTTTAACTTATGAGCAAATTGATGATTTTCTGGAAGGTAAGGCTGTGCCTGACAACGTCAGCAATAAGCTAATTGGCATCTATATGAAAACACAGCATAAGCGCCAACCAATACCCACAATCTACGATTAAACCCGGAACAAGCCAAGACAAAAAACACCATATATTTTACATTTATTAAACATGAGCCATACTTCTTGCAGCTTACAGTTGCAAGGAGTCGCTTATGTCAGCACGTTTAAACAAAGGCTTTAGTTTGCCAGAGTTGCTAGTTACGTTGGCAATTCTTACCATTTTTGCCTCTACCGCAGTGCCAGGAATGGCGGCGCTGATTGATCAGCAACGTGCCAATGCTTATATCAGACAGTTTAGCCAACATTTAGCCTATGCCCGAGTTGCTGCTACCAGCAGTAATTTACCAGTACGGGTTTGCCCGTTGGTTGCTGGTGAATGCAGTGCTGATTGGCATCGCGCCCCTATTCAGCTAGCAGTGATCCACCCAAACAGCATTCAGCCGTTACGAGAATTGCCCCCGCTGTATACAACGCACAAATTGTTGTACAACAGAGAGGCTGTAACATTTCGCCGGGATGGTAGTTTAAATGGGTTCGAAAACGGCACTTTTATTTATTGTGGTAACAGCAGCGCACCGTGGCACTACCGGCTGACATTGAATCAGGCCGGCCGCAACCGGCTGAGTAAATTGGATGTACCTTGCCCCGGTAACTAATACCAACAGGCTAAACTATTAGGGTTCTGTAAATTACGCTGACCATATTGGTTCAGCGTGAACAGCGTGCAGTCACTGTCAGCGCGCTGCAATCCCGCGACATCTGCTGTTAGTATAAAACTGCGGCCGGCATCAGCAATCTGAATTGAATATCGATAACGCAGTGAATCGTTAGCCGCAGCGGCACCTAAAGCTCCAAGATCATTAGTGTAGGAGCCATGGTCG
Source organism: Rheinheimera sp. (assembly GCA_041618685.1). Lineage (GTDB taxonomy): Bacteria > Pseudomonadota > Gammaproteobacteria > Enterobacterales > Alteromonadaceae > Alishewanella. Next base: position 1,935 of record JBFKFH010000058.1, on the reverse strand, counting down.
GCCAAATGTTGCTCCTGCGCGTTTGCCAACTGCAGCAACTGTGTAATGGCCTCTGCCCGATAACTTCGCAGAATATGGCGCTGATACGACGGATAACTAATCGCGGTCAAAATACCGATGATCACCAACGCAACTAACATCTCGAGCAAGCTGAATCCACGCGTCATTCAATGCGCCCCATATTCAGTCTGGAAAGTAGCCAGCCGTAAAACCCGCGGGAAATCGCTGGCAGCAAGTTTGGCAACACAATCGGCACATTCTTCCGTGATCATCAGTAGTTCACTTAACAACACTGCCTGCTGCTGAGCATTCTGTAAACTAAGCTCGAGCTCCCCTTCATCACTAAGTTGTAGCGTAAGCCTGCCATTATCAATTGCGCTGATATGCCACTGCCGCCGTGCATAAATAACCCCGGCATGATGCAGATGTATCGCATGTAACTGGGGGGCGGCATTTTCAGCCAGCGTGCAGTCGGAGCGGACGGAATCTCCGGCGGCGGACGTGAGATACACAACACCTGCATACACCTGTGGCAGTGCAGTTATGCGTTGATCGAGCCGGATAAACCAGCCGCCGCCATGTTGAATTTGTTGCCATAAGTGCTCGGCTATACCAATGCGATTCTCTTCAGCACTGATTTCCGTTCTATCGACTAAATCAACTAACTGCAGTGGCGTTCGCCGAGCAGACAAATGCTTAACAGTGAGTAATATGTCGCCCTGCGGCAGTGAGCCAATCACGACCAGCATCGTCTGGCGTCGTTTGCTCCCAGTACTGTCAGCGCTTTGCACCTGAACCAGCTGCAGAGGCTGATGGAATTCAGCAGCGGTCTGACTAAAATCCGCAAGCAACTGTGGTGAGGAAAACCCCTGTGATGTTAGCGGTATAAACCATAACTGCCCCGTGACATCAACGACATAGACCGCATCTGCAATGCCGTCATAATCCTGATCAAGCACCACGGGCTGAGCACGGATCGTATTAATCTGACCTGAGTTTGTTGGCCACTGTATTAACTGATCGAGCACAGTAAGGCTATCTGCGCTGTGCATTTGCAACACGCCGTCAGCATCCGGCAGAGCCAGCTGTACATTATTACTGAGTAGTATTTTCCGCGGTTCGCTGCCAGCATGCACCGGGGCTAATTTAGCTGGCAATGGCGCAAGGCTGTTTAAATTACAACAGAGTACACTGCTGCTAAACAGCAGTATCAATGCAAACGGCAATTGAGCTTGTATCGCCATATTATTGCTCCTGCGGCGTGAGATGCTGGCGCAACATTATGCTGCTATAACCGGCATAATGTTGCTGCGAGACAGAGTAGCGCTCGGTATCCAACTGCAGCATGTCGCAATGCAGCGAACTACCAGACCAGGCAGCATACTGCGCTGGGCATTCTGCCAGTTGCAAACCGAGCAGCTGCCCATTTGCGGCAACCTGCCGGGTATCTTGCAGATGTTGTTGCAACGCCAATTGAGCTAGCTGTAATTGTTGCTGCCCGGCATAAGCCGATTTGTGGCTAAGTTGAGTCACCAACAACATGGCAGAAACCAACAATGCCATTACGAGCAGAAACACCAGCGCCATAATCAGAACGACGCCTTTGGCCCTCGTCATATCTCTCTCCTAAAGTGCTGCGTTTTGGAAGTAAATGCTACTGCTTACCAGCATCCGCCGATAATGATCGCCTGGAGCAGTAAATTGATGCTGCCCCATAACAAATTGTTGTGTGTTGATGTAATTCTGATCAGCCTGACGAGCGCGCAATAGTAAATAGTAACGCAAGCTGATAATACGGCCGGTTTGCTGCTGCCATAGCTCTGCGGACATTTGATCTGTACTTAGCTGATAGTTCAGCTGCCCATCAAAATTGCTATCGATACCAAACTCAAAATGCATACGCTCTACACCGTCGAGCACAGAATCGGTACTGAT
>JBFKFH010000057.1:0-15546 GCA_041618685.1 Rheinheimera sp. | reverse complement strand
TTCTTCAGCTTCGAACTTAGCTTTGATTGACAGGCTGATTACGCGGTTTTTGCGGTCAACACCCATTAAACGAGCTTCAATTTCTTCGCCTACTTTCAGTACAGTAGTGGCATCTTCAATACGCTCACGCGCGATGTCAGATACACGAACATAACCTTCAACTGCGCCTTCTAACATGACAGTAGCGCCTTTAGCGTCAACGGCAGTTACTTCACCTTTAACGATAGCACCTTTTTTGTTGTCAGCAAGGTAGCCGTTGAACGGGTCTTCGTCCAGCTGCTTGATACCTAAAGAAATACGCTCACGCTCTGGGTCAACTTGCAGTACAACGGCGTGTACTTCGTCGCCTTTCTTGAACTCACGAACAGCTTCTTCGCCAGTCGCGTTCCAAGAAATGTCTGACAAGTGAACCAGACCATCAATACCGCCATCTAAACCGATGAAGATACCGAAGTCAGTGATTGACTTGATCTTACCACTTACGCGATCACCCTTGTTGAAGCCCTTAGCGAACTCTTCCCATGGGTTAGCTTTACACTGTTTCAGACCTAAAGAAATACGACGACGTTCTTCGTCGATTTCCAGAACCATAACTTCCACAGAATCACCTAAGTTAACCACTTTAGATGGGTGGATGTTTTTGTTGGTCCAATCCATTTCTGAAACGTGAACTAAGCCTTCAACGCCTTCTTCGATTTCAACGAAACAGCCGTAATCAGTCAGGTTAGTTACGCGACCAGTGATGCGAGCACCTTCTGGGTAACGTGATGCAATAGCTGCCCACGGATCTTCGCCCATTTGCTTCAGGCCTAAAGAAACGCGCGGCTTTTCGCGGTCGAATTTCAGTACTTTTACTGGAATTTCGTCGCCAACATTAACGATTTCGCTTGGGTGCTTAACGCGCTTCCATGCCATATCAGTGATATGCAGTAAGCCGTCTACGCCACCTAAATCAACGAATGCACCGTAGTCAGTCAGGTTCTTAACGATACCTTTAACTTCCATGCCTTCTTCCAGTGTTTCTAACAACTGGTCACGTTCATGGCTGCTTTCTGATTCAATAACGGCACGACGTGATACAACCACGTTGTTACGTTTCTGATCCAGCTTAATAACTTTGAACTCAAGTTCTTTGTTTTCCAGGTGCAGAGTGTCACGCACCGGACGTACGTCTACTAATGAACCAGGCAAGAATGCACGAATACCGTCAACTTCAACTGTGAAACCACCTTTAACTTTACCAGTGATAACACCGATAACAGTTTCTTTGTCTTCACAAGCTTTTTCCAGGCGTACCCAGGCTTCATGACGTTTAGCTTTTTCGCGAGATAACAGAGTTTCACCGAAACCGTCTTCAATCGCATCTAAAGCAACGTCAATGATGTCGCCAACGCTTACTTCGATTTCGCCGCTCAGAGATTTGAACTGCTCAACAGGAATAGCGGCTTCTGATTTCAGACCGGCGTCAACCATAACGACGTCTTTCAGAACAGCGACAACAGTACCTTTAACAATGGCACCCGGACGGGTTTCGATGGACTTGAGGCTTTCCTCAAATAATTGTGCAAAATTTTCAGTCATATTCACTTTTTCAGTTAAGTGCGCCACAGAACATCATGTTCGTATGGGGTTGCTAAATTTACCTGTTTAATTCCATTTAACAGGCTGTCCAAAATGCGGTTTTGGCCTGGTTCACACCACTGCAGATAATTTTTTACCGGCGTAGTTCAGTACCTCTTCCAACACTTGTTCAATCGATTTACTGGTCGAATCCAGCATATAGGCGTCGGCAGCCGGTTTCAGCGGCGCGGTTGCGCGATTCATATCACGCTCGTCTCTAGCTTGGATTTCGCTCAAAAGGTCGCCGATGTTAACATCAAAGCCCTTTTCTTTCAACTCTAAATAGCGCCGTCTGGCGCGCTCTTCAGCGCTGGCGGTTAAAAAGATTTTAACGTCTGCCTGAGGAAAAACTACTGTGCCCATGTCGCGCCCATCCGCCACTAAACCTGGTGCCTCGGCAAATGCTCGCTGGCGGCGTAATAATGCTTCTCTTACCCGAGGCAAGGAGGCAATTTTAGAGGCGAGAGTTCCGACTTCTTCGGTCCGGATTGTATGTGAAACGTTTTCACCTTCCAGCGTAATCCTTACATTGCCATGTTCATCACTGCTGAACTGGACGTCCAGGTGCGCAGCTAGCGGCTGCAATGCCTCTTCATCATCACAGGCTATCTGATGATGCATTGCGGCTAAAGCCAGTACGCGGTAAATAGCGCCACTGTCGAGTAATTGCCAACCTAAACGTTGCGCCAGCAAGCGGCAAATTGTGCCTTTGCCGGAACCGCCCGGGCCATCAATGGTAATTACTGCTGCAGAGTGTGGCATCCTACCCCCTTAAACTACTGGTTAATCGGATTTAAAATCGGCCGTATTATACAGCTTTTCGCAACAAAATCTGCGTTTAATTATGTTTAGACAAGCTAATTGCGCGCAGCTGGAAAGCCGCGCGTCTGGAAGGCTTTAAAATGTTAGCAGGCAAGTTGCTGAAACAAACTAAAGTACGTCGGGAAGGTTTTGGCTGTGCAGTCTGGATCTTCAATGGTTACTGCAGTGTCGCTTAAAGCGACTAGTGAAAAGCACATCGCCATACGATGATCATTATAGGTTGCTATACTGGCATGCTTAAGTCTGGTTGGCGGCGTTACCTTGATGTAATCGTAGCCTTCCTCAACTTCAGCACCCACTTTTCGTAGCTCGGTGGCCATTGCAGACAATCGATCGGTCTCTTTTACCCGCCAATTATACACATTACGTATAACAGTTGGGCCTTTCGCGAATAATGCGGTGGTCGCGATAGTCATTGCAGCATCCGGAATCGCGTTGTAGTCTCGGTCTATGCCACTCAACTTGTTACGCGTTACCGTAATGTAGTCGTCCCCCCACTCGACATCGGCCCCCATTGCTTCTAATGCATCGGCAAAGTGAATATCACCCTGGACGGCGTGTTTACCAATGCCAGTCACTTTTATGCTACCGCCTTTAATCGCAGCTGCTGCCAAAAAGTAGGAAGCAGATGAGGCATCGCCTTCAACCAGCCAGTGCCCGGGGGAACGATAGCATTGGTTACCGGTAACACTGAATCGCTGATAGCCATGATTTTGCACAGTAACGCCAAAACGCTGCATCAGAGCCAGTGTGATATCAATATACGGTTTTGACACCAACTCGCCGATAATTTCAATTTCGCTGTCGCCGCATAGTAAGGGCGCTATCATCAACACCGCAGTTAAAAACTGACTGGAGATACTGCCATCAATTGTTATTCTACCGCCCGTTAACGTTTTGCCTTTAATGTGTAGAGGTGGGAAGCTTTCAGTACCCAGATAGCTGATGTCAGCCTGCCATTGCTGCAGCGCATCAACCAGATGCCCTATCGGACGCTCGTACATCCTCGGCTCGCCGGTTAGTGTCACGTCAACATTCGACGCGGCCAGCGCGGCGGTTAATGGCCGCATTGCAGTGCCGGCATTGCCCAGAAATAGCGTAAGCGCCTGTGAATGGTTGAATAAACCCGCAGCGCCGGTGACAACACATTGGGTACGACAATCTGACAGCGTGTAATCTATACCAAGCGCATTTAGTGCATTTAGCATATGTCTTACATCATCGCTGTTTAATAAATTAGTAATTTTTGTCGTACCTTGTGCTAAGGCAGCCAGCAGCAGTACGCGATTAGAAATACTTTTCGATCCTGGTAGGTGTACTTCACCCGCCATTTTGGCAATTGGCTCCAGCGTTAACGTCTTCATCCGTGCACCCGCTCAAATTCCTGCATAAAGCTAATTAAAGTCTGCACACCAGCTACGGGCATCGCATTATAAATACTCGCGCGCATCCCTCCCACCATGCGATGGCCTTTAAGCGCCAGTAAGCCGTGAAGTTCGGCTTGATCGACAAACATATCGTTTAACCGTTCGTCCGCTAAGAAAAACGGTACATTCATCCAAGAGCGATACGCTTTATCCACGTCATTGCTGTAAAAATCACTTTTATCAATATAATCATAAAGTAAGCTCGCCTTTAATTGGTTACGCGTAGCCATGGCGGTTACGCCGCCCTGCTGTTTTAACCATTTGAAGACTAAACCTGCCAGATACCAGGCAAAAGTGGGCGGTGTATTAAACATACTGTCATTTTCTGCTGCCAGACGATAATCCAGTACAGATGGGATAACTCTATCTTTGCCGGGCAGTAAATCGTCACGCACAATGGCAAGGGTTAAACCAGACGGGCCAATGTTTTTCTGCGCACCAGCATAAATGACACCGTAACGGCTGATATCGATTGGCCGGGATAAGATAGTAGACGATAAATCAGCAACAATCGGTGCAGCAGTTGAAGGTAAATCGGTAAACTCCACACCATCGACTGTTTCATTTGGACAGCAATGTACATATGCAGCGTTTTCATTTAACTGCCACTTGGCCGGTGCCGTTACAGTACGAATATTGTCTGGTGTTTTCTGCCGGATATCCTGTACGTTAATCTGTCCATATTTCGCCGCCTCTTCAACAGCTGATTTAGACCAGGCGCCAGACACAATATAATCGGCATGTTGGCCAGGCGCTAACAAATTTAGCGGCACGGCAGAGAACTGCCCCCGGCCACCACCATGCATGAACAACACTTTGTAGTTGACCGGAATATTAAGTAACTCGCGTAAGTCTTGTTCGGCTTCTGCTGCAACTTGAATAAAGGCCTTACTACGATGGCTAAGTTCCATTACCGAGCAGCCCTGCTGCTGCCAGTTAATAAATTCCTGTTGTGCCTGCGCCATGACTTCGGCAGGCAACATTGCCGGACCGGCACAAAAATTAAAAATAGTCATGATGTACTACTAGCTCCTGATTAAGCGCTTTGATGTAACGGCCCTGGTTGTGCTATCTCACTGCCGGTGTAATACCGATCTTATTTTATGGTGTTAAAAAGCAAAACGAGCGCAGAAGCGCCCGTTTTATAGCAGTATTACTCTTCCTCATCCTGCGCTAACTGGGTATCCGCCAGTGCCGGATTAGCCTCTTTTTCTGCCTCTGCAGCAGCAAGTTCCTCAGCATCCTGAATTTCATCTATTTTCGCGACACCAACGACTTTTTCGTTGTCGGCAGTACGGATTAACGTAACGCCTTGGGTATTGCGGCCAACTTCAGATACTTCATTCACGCGGGTGCGAACTAAGGTGCCTTTGTTTGAAATCATCATGATTTCATCCAGCTCGTTAACCTGAACAGCGCCAACAACTAAGCCGTTACGCTCAGATACCTTAATGGATACAACGCCCTGAGTAGCACGGCTCTTCGCCGGATATTCATTCAATGCTGTGCGCTTACCATAGCCGTTTTCAGTTACGGTTAGTATCGGACCTTCGCCTTCTGGAATAATTAACGACACCACTGAGCCACCTTCGCGCAGTTTAATGCCCCTAACGCCAGTTGCCGTTCGCCCCATCCCACGTACCTGGTCTTCAGCAAACCGCACCACTTTACCATCGTCCGAGAACAGCATAATTTCACTGTTGCCATCAGTAATGCCAACGCCGATTAAGCGGTCGCCGTCATTAAGGTTGACAGCAATAATGCCGTTTGACCGTGGCCGTGAATATTCAACCAGCGAGGTTTTCTTCACGGTGCCGTTAGCGGTTGCCATAAATACATATTTATCTGCTTCGTATTCACGCACAGGCAGAATGGCGTTTATACGCTCACCTTCTTCCAGCGGCAGTAAGTTTACAATTGGCTTACCGCGTGCAGTGCGACTGGCTAGTGGTAATTGATACACTTTCATCCAGTATAAACGGCCACGGTTAGAGAAGCACAAAATGGTGTCATGCGTGCTGGCAATTAATAGCTTATCAACGAAATCTTCATCTTTTACGGTGGTCGCAGCTTTACCCTTGCCACCCCGGCGCTGTGCTTCGTAATCAGACAACGGCTGGTATTTCGCATAGCCCAGATGCGATAAGGTCACCACGACATCTTCTTCGGTGATCAGATCTTCCATATTGATATCCAGCATGTTGTCCTGGATATCGGTGCGACGGGCATCACCATATTGCGCTTTTACTGCTTCTAACTCTTCACAGATCACTTCCATTAAACGCTCTGGGCTGCCCAGAATGTGTAATAGCTCAGCAATCAGCTCTAATAACTGCTTATATTCATCAAGGATTTTCTCATGTTCCAGACCGGTCAGCTTATGTAAGCGCAAATCCAGAATGGCCTGAGCTTGTTGCTCCGTTAAGAAATATTTGCCGTCACGGATACCGAAATGGGCTTCTAACCATTCTGGCCGCGCAGCATCCTGGCCTGCACGCTCTAACATGGCGCTGACATCACCCAATTGCCAGCCGCGCTCAACCAATCCGGCTTTCGCTTCGGCTGGGCTTTGCGATTTTTTAATCAGTTCAATAATTTCATCAATATTCGCCAGCGCTATCGCTAGGCCTTCTAAGATATGGGCGCGATCACGCGCTTTTCGCAGATCGTATACAGTGCGGCGGGTAACAACTTCACGCCGATGTAGCACAAAACACTGTAGCATTTCTTTTAAACTTAACAGCTTAGGTTGCCCCTGATCGAGCGCAACCATATTAATACCAAATACAGTCTGCATTTGGGTATTGGTATACAACTGATTCAGCATGACATCCGTAGATTCACCACGCTTAAGTTCAATGACAATACGCATACCGTCTTTGTCAGATTCATCGCGCAGCGCAGAAATGCCTTCAATGCGTTTTTCTTTAACCAGCTCGGCAATTTTCTCTATTAAACGCGCTTTGTTAACCTGATAAGGAATTTCGTTGACAATAATGGCTTCGCGGCCGGTTTTCTCGTCTGTTTCTACAGTTGTTTGCGCGCGGATATATACCTTGCCACGCCCGGTCCGATAAGCTTCTTCTATCCCTTTTCGACCATTGATAATAGCGGCCGTCGGGAAATCAGGTCCCGGGATATACTGCATCAGTTCATGCAGCTCAATATCCGGATTGGCTATTAACGCCAAACAGCCGTCAATCACTTCATTTAAATTGTGCGGTGGAATATTGGTTGCCATACCTACCGCGATACCACTTGAACCGTTGACCAGCAGGTTAGGCACCTTTGTTGGCATAACCGCAGGAATTTGCTCAGTACCATCATAGTTAGGTACAAAATCGACCGTTTCTTTGTCTAAGTCAGCAAGCAGTTCATGTGCAATACGCGCCATACGTACTTCGGTATAACGCATTGCTGCCGCTGAGTCGCCATCGATAGAACCGAAGTTACCCTGACCATCAACCAGCATGTAGCGCAATGAGAAGGGCTGCGCCATGCGCACTATCGTATCGTAAACAGCACTGTCGCCGTGCGGGTGATATTTACCGATAACGTCACCTACCACACGGGCAGATTTTTTATAGGCTTTGTTCCAGTCGTTGCCCAGTTCCTTCATCGCGAACAAGACGCGACGGTGTACCGGCTTTAAACCATCCCTTACGTCCGGTAAGGCGCGGCCAACAATGACGCTCATTGCGTAATCGAGGTACGAATTCTTTAATTCGTCTTCGATATTAATAGGAACTATTTCTCTGGCCAGATCTGTCATAAAACGCTAATTTCCCTTAAAATCAGATAGATAACTCGCTTTTGTCGATGTTATAAAGCGCGAGACAACGCGGGATTCTAGCACAGAAAATGCCGCTTGCCATGCTTGAAATGCATCGGAAAGATACCATCAGCATTGCCCAAACGGATCGAGGCTTTATAATGCGCAAAAAACTAAAGGCATCTACTATGACGGCACACTTTAATACAGCGAATGTTGATCCTGGCGAAATCGCCAAGTTTAATGATATCGCGTCACGCTGGTGGGACCCTGCCGGCGAATTTAAGCCCCTGCATTTACTCAATCCTGTGCGGCTTAGCTATATCAGCGATGAATTACAAGGCCTGTTTGGTAAAACCGTTGTCGATATTGGCTGTGGCGGTGGCATTCTGGCCGAAAGCATGGCGCGTTGTGGCGCTAAGGTTACCGGCCTGGATATGGCAACTGATGCATTAGATGTCGCCCGCCTGCACGCCCTGGAAGCTGGTGTTGAGGTTGATTATCAGCAAGCAACCGCAGAGCAGTTCGCGCTAGCCAATGCGGCAAAGTTTGATGTCGTTACCTGCATGGAAATGCTTGAACATGTGCCTGAGCCTATGTCTGTTGTTCAAGCCTGTGCGGATTTAGCCAAACCTGGCGCCACACTGTTTTTTTCAACACTGAACAAAACCTGGAAAGCGTATCTGCTGGCCATTATCGGCGCTGAACAAGTCATGAAGCTGGTGCCAAAAGGTACACACGAATTTGATAAATTCATTCGACCTTCAGCCTTAATGCGATATTTAGAGCAGGCAGGGCTGGAAATTACCGATGCGACAGGGTTGCACTTTAACCCGCTGACTAACAGTTTTAAAACCGGTCCTGGTGTAGACGTAAACTATATCGTGGTTGCGCGTAAGCCAGCCTGATTCACGCAGCCTGTTGATTTAATCTGCACTGAAATAGCCACCGGCTATAAAAAATAATTTGATAGAACAAATAAATTTAACCGGAAAAAAAGCTTGCGTCAGGCAGGCTTTTCTCCGCACACTAGCGGCGCGGTTAGCAGCTACTAACCGCCGTTTTAACCGTTATTTTTTCCCTGCCGTCAAGCCTTGCAAAATACTCAGATCCACACTATCTTGTGATCACTTTTTAAAAAGCACCTATATGTTGTGTAATTAAGCATCAATAGCTGCTGGTATAATGGCCGTGCGCTACATGGCTGAATATCACCATTAATAACAACTGAAATGGAAATCTGCCGCAATGACTCAATCTTTATTCGTCACTAAGCGTGATGGTCGTCGTGAACCTTTAGATCTGGATAAAATTCACCGCGTTATTACTTGGGCCGCTGAAGGTTTATCAAACGTGTCAGTGTCGCAGGTCGAGCTTAAATCCCACATTCAGTTTTACGACGGTATTAAGTCGGAAGATATCCATGAAACCATCATCAAAGCGGCGGCTGATTTAATCTCCAAAGATAGCCCGGATTACCAGTACCTGGCCGCACGTTTGGCAGTATTCCATTTACGCAAAAAGGCTTATGGCCAGTTCGAGCCGCCACATCTGTATGATCATGTCGTTAAAATGGTAGAAGCTAAGCGTTATGATCAACATATTCTGGCCGATTACAGCCGTGACGAGCTGGAACAGATGAATAGCTTTATTGAACACAGCCGCGATTTAAACTTTAGCTATGCTGCGGTAAAACAGCTGGAAGGCAAATACCTGGTACAGAACCGGGTTACCGGCGCCATTTATGAGAGCGCGCAGTTTTTGTATATACTGGTTGCTGCCTGTTTGTTTGCCACTTACCCAAAAGCTACCCGGCTAGACTACGTGCGTCGCTTCTATGATGCCTGTTCATTATTTAAACTGTCATTGCCAACACCTATTATGTCTGGTGTGCGTACCCCTACCCGTCAATTCAGCTCGTGCGTGCTGATTGAGTGTGGCGATAGCTTAGACTCTATCAACGCTACTTCCAGTGCAATTGTAAAATACGTTAGCCAACGCGCAGGTATCGGCATTAATGCTGGTCGTATCCGTGCACTGGGCAGCCCAATTCGCAACGGTGAAGCGTTTCATACCGGCTGTATTCCATTTTATAAGCATTTCCAGACTGCGGTAAAAAGCTGCTCGCAAGGTGGCGTTCGCGGTGGTGCTGCAACCTTATTTTACCCGTTGTGGCATTTAGAGGTTGAGTCACTATTGGTATTGAAGAATAACCGCGGTGTTGAAGAAAACCGCGTGCGGCATTTAGATTACGGTGTACAGTTCAACCGACTGATGTATACCCGGTTAATTAAGGATGATTATATCACCCTGTTTAGCCCATCTGATGTACCGGGCTTATACGACGCCTTTTTTGAAGATCAGGAAAAGTTCGAACAGCTTTATGTTAAATATGAAGCAGATACCAGTATCCGGAAGAAACGCCTGAAAGCATTGGAGCTGTTTACCTTGTTTATGCAAGAGCGCGCCAGTACCGGCCGCATTTACCTGCAAAACGTAGATCATTGTAATACGCACAGCCCGTTTAACCCCAAATTTGCCCCGGTACGTCAAAGCAACCTGTGCCTGGAAATTGCGTTGCCCACCAAGCCGATGAATGACGTGAATGATCCAGAAGGTGAAATTGCGCTGTGCACCCTGTCGGCGTTCAACTTAGGCGCGATTGAAGACCTGAACGAGCTTGAAGAGCTTGCGGAACTGGCCGTACGGTCACTCGATAGTCTGCTGGATTATCAGGACTACCCTATTCCTGCGGCCTTTCATGCCTCAATAAACCGACGCACTTTAGGTGTCGGTGTGATTAACTACGCTTACTACCTGGCAAAAAACGGCGTGAAATACTCCGATGGTTCTGCCAATGGTTTAACCCATCGCACGTTTGAAGCAATCCAGTATTATCTGCTAAAGGCATCCAACAAACTGGCACAGGAATTTGGCGCCTGCCCTAAGTTTAATGAGACAACCTACGCACAAGGTATATTGCCGATTGATAGCTACAAGAAAGATTTAGATAAGGTTTGCAACGAACCGCTGCTGTTAGATTGGGAGCAACTGCGTAAGGATATCGTCAACCATGGCCTGCGTAACTCTACGTTATCGGCGCTGATGCCATCAGAAACCTCATCGCAAATTTCTAACGCGACAAACGGTATCGAACCGCCACGTGGCCATATTAGTGTTAAAGCGAGTAAAGATGGTATTTTAAAGCAGGTCGTACCTGAATATGAGCGTTTAAAAGATAAGTATGAGCTGTTGTGGGATATTCCGAATAACAGTGGTTATATCTCTTTAGTTGCGATTATGCAGAAGTTTATCGATCAAACGATTTCAGCTAATACCAACTATGACCCGAATAAGTTCGATGGCGGCAAAGTACCTATGAAGCTGTTGCTGCAGGATTTATTATCAGCCTATAAATTGGGTGTGAAAACGATGTACTATCACAACACCCGAGACGGCGCTTCGGATATTCAGGAAGACATTAAACCCGAACCGGAAGACGACGGCTGTGCAGGCGGCGCCTGTAAAATATAATCAGTTAGTAATCGGGCTACGTTAGTAGCCCGTACTTTGTAATGACCCCCTGTTAGGACGATAAGTGGCAATGGCGTACACAACCTTTAACCGACAAATCAATGATCAGATGAAAGAGCCGATGTTTTTCGGCAATCCGGTAAATGTTTCCCGCTATGATCAGCAAAAATATGGCATTTTCGAGAAGCTTATCGAAAAACAGCTGAGTTTTTTCTGGCGGCCGGAAGAGGTTGATGTCAGCAAAGACCGCATTGACTATCAGAACCTGCCAGAACATGAAAAACATATTTTTATTAGTAACCTGAAATACCAGACATTGCTGGACTCGGTACAAGGCCGGTCACCCAACATGGCGTTTTTGCCGATTGTTTCACTGCCGGAGCTGGAAACCTGGATTGAAACCTGGGCATTCAGTGAAACTATTCATAGCCGTAGTTACACGCATATAGTGCGAAATATCAGTTCAGAACCACACAAAGTGTTCGACGATATTATGCTGAATGAGAAAATTCTACAGCGCGCTGATGATGTTACCCGCTATTACGACCATCTCATTGACGGCATTAACCTTTACCAGCGCTGCGGCGAAGGCACTCATACTATTAACGGCAACAGCGAAACGATTAGTCTCTACGAACTAAAACGACGCTTATACCTGTGCGTGATGTCGGTAAATGTATTAGAAGCGATTCGGTTCTATGTTAGTTTTGCCTGCAGTTTTGCCTTTGCCGAACGTGAATTAATGGAAGGCAACGCGAAAATAATCCGTCTTATTGCTCGTGATGAAGCCCTGCACCTTACAGGTACTCAGCATATGCTGAATATTATGGCAGCCGGTGAGGACGACCCGGACATGGCCAAAATTGCCAAAGAGTGCGAGGAAGAAGCCTACGCAATATTTCGCAAAGCTGCAGAGCAAGAAAAGGACTGGGCAGAGTTTTTATTTAAAGACGGTTCAATGATTGGTCTTAACAAAGACATTTTATGTCAGTATGTAGAATACATTACCAATAGCCGAATGCAGGCTATTGGTTTTAAAGCAATCTTCTCAACTACACAAAACCCAATTCCATGGATCAACACCTGGCTGGTCTCCGACAATGTACAGGTAGCACCACAAGAAGCCGAAATTAGCTCTTATCTGGTAGGTCAGATAGATAATGAGGTTGATGGTGGTGATTTTGGCGACTTCGATCTCTAAGTTTCACTATGCCCAATGTTAAAGTAGCTCACGGTGTTGTTATTAATTTTGATAACAACAGCCGAACCCTGCTGGAGGCATTGGAGCAACAACAATTGCAGGTTAATTATCATTGCCGAGAAGGCTATTGCGGCGCCTGCCGTTGTAAATTGTTGCGGGGTAACATCAGTTACATTAATGAACCGTTAGCGTTTGTACGTAATGGGGAGTTTTTGCCGTGCTGTAGTATTCCGCTAACAGATATTGAGATTGAAATTCCCTGAAGATATGGCATTTTTTCTGCCGATGCAGCAGACTACGCGCAATATACGCTGATCTTTAAGGAGATCGTTGATGAAAGCTTTGTTGTTTCTAATTGCCTCTAACCTGGCCCCCGCCGATCTGCAGCACTACGAGCAATTATTAGCGAAATCGCAATTTACTGAGCTGGAACATCAACTGGTACAACAACCTGATTATAAAAACAATGATGAGTTATTAGTCATTTACACCAGAGCCTTAATCAGTCTGAAACGTCTGGAAGACGCCAATACTCTACTAAACTATGCCGTTGAACAATTTCCGAATAATAGCGAGCTGGCGTATTTAGGCGGACTAAGCAAAATTCGACTGGCAAGTGCAGGCAATGTGTTTGCGGCCAAAGACCGGGCCGCGCGCGGTGTAGCCTTGTTGCAAAAGGCAGTTGCGCTTAAACCTGATCACTATGCAGCCCGTCAGGCGTTAATCGATTTTTACAGCATAGCGCCAGCGGCCGCTGGCGGAGATAAAGAATTAGCCTTGAGCATGGCCGAAGAACTGGCAAAGGAAAGCCCGGCACAGGCGTTGCTTGCACAGAGCAGAATCTTGCTTAATGATAAAAAGCCCAATGAAGCGCTGGCATTGCTAAACAGTATGATGCCAAACCCTCCCACTGCCCGTTTACTGACACGTAAAGCGCAGATCGAGAATGAACTGGCCGCCTATGATAGTGCTTTTATCAGCTATAGCCTGGCAGCTGAATACGCCACAGATTTAACCGACAAGTACAATGCGTTGTATCATATCGGCCGTTTAGCCGTCGTGGCAGACCAGGATGCTAATGCAGGCATTAAGGCGCTACAACAATACCTGGAGTTTTATCATAACAGTGAAAACAAAACGATACCGTGGGCAACCTTACGGTTAGCACAGTTGATGTATCGTACCGGTGATAACTTTGAAGCGACATTGCTGGTGAGCAATCTGACTAATTTGCAGGTGGACGATCAGGAATTTAATCTTATTTTACTGAGTCTGCTAAGCGCATTAAAGCCCAAAGAATTACCAGCACAAGCTGATACGACCCAACCGGCGCCAGTAAACGACGATGCTGCTGTGTCAGAAATAAAGCAGGAGCAATAAGCCTCTCCTGCTCACTCACACTTATTTACGAATGCCTTCGACGCTTAGTTCCAGCTGCACTGTTGCAGAGGCCGGGCCTAAATCTGTGCTAATAGCAAAATCTTTTAGCGTTAGCGTCGTCGAGCCAGCAAAGCCAGCACGGTAGCCACCCCACGGATCTTTACCCTCACCGAGCTTTTCAGCCGCAATCACTACAGCTTTAGTTACACCGTTAAGCGTAAGATTGCCATGCACATCAAAAGAGCCACCGGCCGCAGGCACTATTTTGGTACTAATGAATGTTGCCTTGGGATGTTTGCTGACATTTAAAAAATCCGCACTGCGTAAATGCTTATCACGCTCAGCATGATTTGAGTCAACACTGCCGGTATCAATGGTTAACTGGATCTTGGCGTCGCTGAGTTTATCTGCGTCGTAACTGAAATCTCCAGAGAAGGTGTTAAAACGACCGTATAACCAGCTATAGCCCAGGTGACTTATTTTAAACTGAATAAAGGCATGCGAGCCTTGGGTATCAATCACGTATTCAGCTGCCTGTGTCGGTACCGCCATTATTGCCGAAACCGCCGCAGCTAACAGAAACTTTTTCATTGTACTCTCCTGATGTTAAGTTTTACGCCCAAACATGCGTTTCAGCGTAGGGTCTTTATCAATAAAGTGATGCTTTAATGCCGCCACACCATGCAATGCAGCCAAAATAACCAGACTGTAAGCAATATATTTATGCAACAAGCCGGCGATATCAGCCTGATTTGCGAATAGTGCGCCAGCCGCCGGAACATAAAACCAATCAAAAACGGATATTGGCCTGCCATCCTCAGTGGAAATCAGGTAGCCACTGGCAACCAGGGCTGCAATGCCGAAATACAGAAGAAACTGTACCAGCGCGGAGAGTTTTTTTTCCCACGCTTTGTGCGACATAACCGGCGCCGGACCGGGACTTACAATACGCCAGAACAAACGCAACATCACAACTATCGCCAACAGTATGCCGACACTTTTATGCCATTGCGGTGCCGTACGATACCACTGGCTGTAATATCCCAGATCTACCATCCAAAAGCCCAGTGCAAACAGGCCAAATACCGTCAGTGCTACCGACCAATGCAATAGCACCGCTATCAGACCGTAATGTGACTTAGTATTCATAAACATAGTGGGCTCCTGTCTGGTTCTGATAATAACGTTATTGGACCAAAGTTAAATTGCATTATTACCGCATTATCGTTCGATTTATTCGTAATATTGGCGTATTGATAAGTTACGGCGACAATAAAAAAGCCAGCGTATCGCTGGCTTTTT
This sequence comes from Rheinheimera sp., assembly GCA_041618685.1. Taxonomy (GTDB): domain Bacteria; phylum Pseudomonadota; class Gammaproteobacteria; order Enterobacterales; family Alteromonadaceae; genus Alishewanella. The sequence goes on along the minus strand of JBFKFH010000057.1, from coordinate 488 downwards.
TCCACTAAGAATAGTGCGGTAATTACTCAAATTTTCCATCGCGGATATGTTTCTCACCGCGCTGTTTGGCCAATTCAACCTGACGTTGACGCTCTGCAAAGGCCGCTTTTTGCTCATCGGTAGTTTTATCGTGACAATGCGGACAGCTTAATCCTTTGACATATTTATCTGACGCCATTTCGTCTGTACTAAGCGGCATTCGACAAGCGTAACACTGATCGTAGCTACCCTGCTCTAATCCGTGCTTGACCGCAACGCGCTGATCAAACACAAAACACTCACCCTGCCACAAGCTCTTTTCTACCGGTGTTTCTTCCAGATACTTTAAAATACCGCCATCCAGGTGATACACCTCTTCAAAACCCTGCTCTTTTAAAAACGCTGTCGATTTTTCACAGCGAATTCCGCCGGTACAGAACATCGCCACTTTTTTGTGTTTGGTTTTATCCAGGTTTGCCGCAGCCCACTGCGGAAACTCACGAAATGTG
>JBFKFH010000056.1:0-15559 GCA_041618685.1 Rheinheimera sp. | reverse complement strand
ATTTCACCGGTACTGTCGCGCTGAGCTACCGCATTACAGATGCGGAGTTTAGCGACACCGCTCAGGTAACCCTGCATATTAACGGCAGCAATCCGTTGGCTCCGGTAATTACCGTGCCCGCCGATATAAGCGTTAACGCCACGGGCCTGTATACCAAGGTTACCCCCGGCGTTGCTACCGCAATAGACAGCAATGGCAATCGCTTGGCGGTAGCTGCGGATAAAAACACCTTGCTATTCCGGCCTGGTCAGCATCAATTGTACTGGACTGCCACTGATGTCAATGGCCTGAGCAGTACTGCAACCCAAACCTTACAGGTACAGCCGCTCGTTTCACTGAGCAAAGCACAAACTGTGGCAAACAACAGCACGGTGCGCATTAATGTAATGCTAAACGGCCCGGCTCCAGCCTACCCGGTAGATATTCCTTATAGCGTTAGTGGCTCTGCCATTGCACTGGCCGACCATGACCTGACTGATGGTGTAATACAAATCACCTCCGGCACCCAGGCTTCACTGACCGTTGCACTGTTTGCCGATCTGAGTACTGACGCCAGTAAAACTATCGTCATTACGCTGGGCGACAGCGTAAATAAGGCCGCTAATGCCAGTACCACGCTTACTATCACAGAGCAAAATCTGGCGCCAACCATACATTTCAGTGCCAGTCAGCAGGACACCGAACGTTTCATCTTTACTAAACTAGGCGGTGCGGTGAAGGTCAGTGCGCTGGTTAACGATGCTAATCCGGCAGACAGCGTAAGTTTTACCTGGCAGGCTGATACAGCACTGATCAATGAAGCGACAGACAGCAATAGCTTTGTGTTTAACCCTGCCACGCTAACCAGTGGTGTGTACACCTTAGCGCTAACGGCTACTGACGATGCCCTGGTACCATTAAGCACCACTACTGAGGTCTATCTGCGGATTGTCGACAGCCTGCCCGAGCTTGGCGAAGGGGATAGCAACAACAACCTGATCCCAGACAAGCTAGAAGGTCTGGGCGATGACAACCGGAATGGCATCGCCAATTACCGCGATAACATGCAAGATACCAACGTGTTACCGCAAACTATCAATACTGTAAACGCTTACCTGCTCGAATGTGACCCTGGTGTACGCTGTGGTCTGGGTCGCTTTGCGTTGGAAAGTCAATCGGGCGGCGTGCAAATTCTGAACAGTGAGCTGGGTACTGTGCTGCCGCAAGATACCGATTTCACTCACACCGGTGGCATCTTTGACTTTGTCCTCAGCGACTTGCCTACCCCGGGACAATCCGTCAGCATTGTTATCCCACAAACGACGGCTATTCCGGCCGGTGGTGTCTATCGCAAGTTTCAAAAAGGCCGCTGGGTGAGCTATATCGTCAATAGCAAAAACCTCATCGCATCAGCGCAAGGTAGCGTGGGATATTGCCCACCACCAGGTGCCGCTGAGTGGCAGTCAGGTTTAATTGAAGGCTATTTCTGTGTACAGTTGACCATCGAAGATGGCGGACCAAACGATGACGATGGCCAGATCAACAGCGCAGTGGTTGACCCTGGTGGTATTGCCATACCGTTGAGCAGTAATGCACGGCCAAAGGCGAACGATGACAGCTATCAGTTGCAGTGGAATCAGGCCCATTTACTTAATGTGCTGAGCAATGATACTGACGATGATAACGACGTGCTGACAATTACTCAGGCCTCAGCAGCTTTTGGCAGTGTAACAATCAGCGACGAAGGTGACAGCCTGTGGTATACCCCAGCGCTGGACTACATTGGTTCGGATACGCTCAGTTATAGTGTCACCGATGGCAATGGTGGCAATGCCAATGCGTCGGCTACCGTAACCTTGTATTACAATCGTGCGCCGGCCATCAGTAACAGCAGCGTCAGCACCAATGATCAGACGGCCATCACCATCAATGTGCTGAGCAATGCCAGTGACGCAGATGGTGATACCCTCAGCATTGTCAGCGCCAGTGCCCAAACCGGCAGTGCCAGTATTACTGCAGACCAACAAGTGCGCTATACCCCACAAGCTGGCTTTAGTGGCACCGATAAAATCAGCGTGCAAATCAGCGATGGCCGTGGCGGCGTTGCCAGCGCCGAGGTTAGCGTAACGGTTACCGCAGTACCGGTAGTTACACCACCGGCCAAGTCCTCGGGCGGCAGTTTCGGTAGCTGGCCGCTGGCTGTACTGGGTGGTTTACTGTTGCTGTTACGGCGCCGGCGTTATGCGGCGTAAGGCTGTATTTTTATGTAATGATAAAGGCGCCTAAGGCGCCTTTACTTTATCTTGCCGCATAACTGGTTAATACTGGCTTCAGCTAATACCGTCATGCTGCATAACAGAGGTGCCAATGACTTTACTGAATAAACTCACCCGGTGGCAACGCACAGTGCTGATATTATTAGCTTTGCTGGTGCTGAGTAGCGCCTTATACACCGGTATGCTGCAACAACGTATTGTCAATCCGGCACTCGCCCCGCTGGATGACAAAGCGCATGCGGTACTGCAGCATAGCCTGGTGCTCAGTAGTGCGTCGTTTGCCACGGCACGGTTGATTGACCGCGGCATTGCCTTTGTGTCGGAGGCGGAAGTCGGCGTCGGCGTAGCCAGTGTTAAACCGGGCCAGCTGCTAAAACCGCTGCAGGACATGGCAGTACGCTATTCCGATCTGATGGTGGTTGCAATGACGTCTACCGGTTTGCAGCTATTTCTGCTCGAGTTTGCCAAACTAGCGGCCCTGCCACTGTTCGGCAGTGGTATTCTGGTATCGGCGCTAGCGCTGCTATTTGGCCCCGCTAGCTGGCGTAACAGTGCCACCTTTTTATTGCGCACTTTTATCGCCTTACTGCTGATCATTCGTATTGCCGTGCCACTGTCGGCCTATGGTGTAGCAGAGCTGTCCCGTTGGGTACTGGAACCGCAACGAATTGCTGCTGAAGCGGCGCTTAGCGGCCAGACGGCTGCTCTGCAACGCGTTGACGAGCCGCTGCAGGTGGGTGAAGACGGCACGCTAAGCTGGTTACGCCAGCTCGCCGGTAAAGCCAATGATATGTTTAGCGCGGTAAAAAGCTTTTCTGACACCATGGTAGAGAAGCTTATTCAGCTAATTGTCGTCTACAGTTTGCAAACCCTGATTTTTCCGCTGTTGTCGTTATGGTTGCTATGGCATTTGGGCCGCTGGTTTGTCTGTCGCCCACTGGCTGGGCCTTCACCTGCGGCAAGCCCCGCACCCACTACACCTTAAAGCGTTGCACCAGCGCACTTAGCTGCCGCTCCAGCTCAGTAAGCTCGCCGGTAGACGTAGCCAGCTCCACCGCATTACTGGCAGCCTGATCTGCCAGTTGGGCAATTTGATGAATGCTACGGCTGACATCCTCCGCTACAGCAGTCTGCTGCTCTGCTGCAGTGGCAATCTGTATATTCATTTGCGTAATAGTACTAACCGACTTGGTAATGGTTTGCAGTGATTCACTGGCCTTATCGGCTTGCTGCACGGTTTGCAATGATTGCTCCCGACCGCGCTGCATCACCTGCACCGCCTCTTTGGTGCCCTGCTGGAACAAATCAATCATATGCTGAATTTCATTGGTACTTTGCTGAGTGCGGGTGGCCAGCGTACGTACCTCATCGGCTACCACCGCAAAGCCACGCCCCTGCTCTCCTGCTCTTGCCGCTTCGATAGCCGCATTTAACGCCAACAGATTTGTTTGCTCGGCAATGCTGCGGATCACATTTACTACTGACCCTATTTGATCGGCATTGGCCCCCAGCTTTTCTATGGTGTCCCCGGCAGTATTCACTTCCTCTGCCAGTTTTTTAATTGAACTAATGGTTTGCGCTACACTTTGCTGGCCGCCGGCCGCTTCTTTATCAGCTTCCTGAGCGGCATTAGCGGCTAAACCTGCACTGCTGGCAACTTCCTGCACCGCAGTCGACATCTGATATATAGCTGCGGCCACCTGGGTGGTTTCGGCTTTTTGTATTCCTGCGTCATTACCGGTCAAACTAACAATGTTCTGTATAGCGGAAGTACTTTGGCTAAGTGCTAGCACCGCCTGCTTCACCTCTAATACCAACTGCTGTATTTTTTCGGCAAACGCATTAAACCCTTGTGCAACAGCGCCCACTTCATCTGCGGTTTCTACACGCAGTCGCTGTGTTAAATCGCCTGTACCCTGGCCAATATTAATCAACGCTGTAGACGCTTTTTGCAGCGGTTTCACCACCAGATTGGCAACCAACAAGGCCAACACTACCACCAGGATCAGCATTATGCTCACAGCACCTAGCATCATTAACAAGGTCGTGCGGATACGCTGGCTGATTTGTTGCTGTTTTTGCTCTACCCGCCGGTCAATATCATCGATATAAAAACCCGACCCAATAACCCAGCGCCCATCGAACATCGGTGCGGCATAACTTAGTTTTGGCGTCAAACCACCACGGGTTTTCTCATCCCATATATAGTTAACAAAGCCACCACCCTTTCTACCGGCATCAACCAACTCACGTACAATAAATACACCGTTTGGATCGGTTAACTGCATTAAATTACGGCCTTCTAAGGTCGCATTGGCACCATGCACTAAATTATTTCCGCTAAGGTCGTACACAAACATGTAACCATGATCACTGAATTTCATTGCGCGGAGCTGCGCCTTGACGGCTTCAAGCTGTGATGCGGTTGGGTTACTATCAACAAGATACGGCGCGGCTGAACTCACTGCTATCTGCACATGATGCTGCAGCGCATCTTGCTTTTCACGCAGCATATCAACACGAAACTGGTTTATCTCCTCGTCACCCATCGAATTCATTTGACTGTATATCAGTAGTATCAGCGCCAGCACTATCGTTACCATCGGCAATACGGCCAGCCACAGCATTTTATTTTTTAGTGAAAAGTTGAGCACCGACAACCTCCTAAACAAAATATTAATAGCAATAACTGATACAAGCTGTATTTGCCACTGCCCAGTGTAGTAACTACAGCACCACAACGATATAGCACTAAGGTTCAGTACCATGGCAACAATATCTTGCATACGTATGCAGCAATAAAACGTACGCCAGCTGTAATACACTCAGTGCATTACAACCGCAGAATTACAATATACAGGGTAGAACTATGCGCAAATCCGTCACCGCAGTCATGCTCAGTGTTGCCGGCAGCCTGCTGCTGGCATGCAATAATGCCGCACAGCCAACCGCACCAGCTAACGCTGAACCCGTCGCCGCTGCCGAGGCCTCGGTAGCTAAGCCTGTGGTATATCAGGTGTTTACCCGTCTGTTCGGCAATAAAACCCGCGCCAATGTGCCCTGGGGTACAATAGAGCAAAACGGTGTTGGCAAATTTGCCGACTTTGATCACACCGCACTGGCCGCCATTAAAGCGCTGGGTGTCAGCCATATCTGGTATACCGGTGTACCGCACCATGCTCTGGTTCGCGACTATACAGCTTATGGCATCAGCAATGATGACCCTGATGTGGTTAAAGGCCGTGCCGGCTCTCCTTATGCGGTAAAAGACTACTACAACGTCAACCCCGATCTAGCCATTGATCCGGCGCAGCGGCTGGCAGAGTTTGAAGCGTTGATTGCCCGCACCCATCAGCATCAGATGCAAGTGATCATTGATATAGTACCGAATCATGTTGCCCGCAGCTATGCCTCAGCCAGTAACCCGGCAGGCGTCAGCGACTTTGGCGCCAATGATAATACCGAGCTTGAATACGCCCGCGACAACAACTTTTATTACGTACCGGGCAAGCCGTTTGCAGTACCGCAATGGCCGCAGCGCTATCAGCCACTTGGCGGCGAAGCGCACCCGCTTGCGGATGGCCAATTTGCCGAATACCCCGCCAAATGGACAGGTAATGGTGCCCGGGCGACACAGCCCGCGTTTGACGACTGGTACGAAACGGTAAAAATAAACTACGGCGTAAGGCCGGATGGCAGCTATGATTTTGACCGTTTGCCGCAGGATTACGCAGATAAAAACTGGCAGCAACATTATCAGTTCTGGCAAGGTAAGGACGTACCCGACTCCTGGGTTAAATTCCGCGATATTACGCAATACTGGCTGGCTAAAGGCGTAGATGGCTTTCGCTACGACATGGCCGAAATGGTACCGGTAGAATTCTGGAGCTATTTAAACTCGCATATCAAACACACCAAAGCCGATGCATTTTTACTGGCTGAAGTGTATCAGCCAGATTTGTATCGCGCTTATATCAAACTGGGAAAAATGGATTACCTGTACGACAAAGTTGAGTTTTACGATAGCTTAAAAGCGGTAATGCAAGGCAAAGGCCCAACCTCGGCATTAGTGCAGACACAACAACGTATGGCTGACATTGAACAGCATATGCTGCACTTTTTAGAAAACCATGATGAGCAACGTATTGCCAGCCCCGACTTTGCCGGTGATGCCCGAAAAGGCATGCCTGCGATGGTAGTATCCAGCACAATTAGCAGCTCACCCATCATGTTATATTTCGGCCAGGATGTCGGCGAACCCGGCGCAGCCGATGCCGGTTTTGGCAAAGCCAGCCGCACCAGTATTTTTGATTACTGGGGTGTACCACACCATCAACGCTGGATGAACGGCGGTAAGTTTGACGGCGGCGCGCTGACCGAGGCCGAACTGGCCTTACATAATTACTACAAAACCCTGTTGAACTTTACCGCAACAGCACCGGCATTAACGGGCAAATATTTGCAGTTGCACAGCGCTAATCTGGCGGCAAATAGCGCCTATAGTGAACAGCAACTGGCCTTTGCCCGCTGGAGCGAACAACAAAAGCTTCTGGTTGTCAGCAATTTTAATAGCGACAACAACATCAGCTTTAACTTAATCTTACCGGCTGAGCTAATCAGCCAATGGCAGCTTGCCGATGGCCAGTATTTGCTGCGCGATACATTAAGCGCTGCGGAATATCAGCTGCAGGTTAGCGACAGCACCGGCACTGTTGCCCTGCAACTGGCCCCGCTGGCCTCTGTTATTCTGGAGCTTTAATATGCGCCTACTGTTTGTTTTACTTGCTTGCTGCTTTAGCGCGACCGCTGTCGCTGCGCAATATCTGCACCATCAACTGGACGGCAATAGCCTTACCATTACCACCGATGAAGGCCTGCTCAATCTGACCTTTTATCAACCGGATGTCGTTGAAGCGTTTTATCAGCCTGAAGGCGTTAAGCAGCTGGCCTCTTTTGCAATCAGCCAGCCGCCTGCGCCGCTGAAACTGCGCCTGACCGAGACCGCAGCAGCGTTAACGCTGGGTAGTAACAGCTTAACGGTGAAGATTAGTAAGACGCCTCTGCAACTAAGCTATTATCGCGCCGACACCTTGCTACTCGCTGAAGAACAAGGCTATGTTCGTCAGGACAACAGCCACGGCTTTCGCTTCGCGCTAAGCGACAACGAAAAGTTGTTAGGTGGCGGTGAACGGGTACTGGGCATGGACCGGCGCGGACAGAAATTTCCGCTGTATAACAAAGCACATTATGGCTACAGCACAGAATCCAGTCAGATGTATTTCAGCCTGCCTGCCATAATGTCGAGCAATAAATATCTGTTATTGTTTGATAACTCTGCCAAAGGCGAAGCCGATTTAGGCCATACCGACCGCAATATTATGCAATTTAGCGCCGAAGCCGGCCGCAGTAGTTATGTAGTAGTCACCGGTGACAGTTATCCGGACATTATTCAGCATTACACCGCCCTGACCGGCCGTCAGCCATTACCCGCACGCTGGACACTGGGCAATTATGCGTCACGCTTTGGCTACCATACTGAAGCCGAAGCACGAGCGGTCGTACAGAAATTTCGCGATCTTAAACTGCCGCTGGACGCGCTGGTACTCGACTTGTATTGGTTTGGGCCAGATATTAAAGGCCATATGGGCAACCTGGCGTGGGATTTGAACGCTTTTCCTCAACCAGAGAAAATGCTGGCGGACTTTCGCGCTGATGGTGTAAAAACCATACTGGTCACCGAGCCGTTTGTATTAACCAGCTCTAAACGCTGGCAGCAGGCGGTTGACGCTGGGGCAATCGCCAGCGGCAGTGATGGCAAGCCGAAAACTTTCGACTTTTACTTTGGCAATACCGGCCTGATTGATGTGTTCAGCCAACAGGGCCAGCAGTGGTTTTGGCAAATTTACCACGATCTGGCACAGCAAGGTGTGGATGGGGTCTGGGGCGACCTAGGCGAGCCAGAAGTACACCCGGACGACACGGTGCATGCGATTGGTATGGCAAATGAAGTGCACAATGCTTTTGGTCATCAATGGGCCGACTTGGTGTACAGCGGCATGCGGAAGCATTTTCCGCAGCAGCGCCCCTTTATTATGATGCGGGCAGGCGCACCGGGTAGCCAACGCTTTGGCATGGTGCCCTGGACCGGTGATGTTGACCGCAGCTGGGGCGGCCTAAAGCCTCAGGTAGAACTGGCAACCACAATGGGGTTATTCGGCTTTGGCTATATACACTCTGATCTGGGTGGCTTTGCCGGTGGCGAAACCTTCGATAGCGAGCTGTACATCCGCTGGCTGCAATACGGTGTGTTTCAGCCGGTGTATCGCCCGCATGCACAGGAACATATTGCACCAGAACTGGTGTTTCATGATGCCAATACCATTGCCACCCTGCGGCCATGGCTAAATTTGCGCTATCAGTTACTGCCTTACAACTACACGCTGGCCTACCAAAACAGCACCACTGGTATGCCATTGATGCGGCCGTTGTTTTTCAGCGATGAAAGTAATACTGCGCTGATAGACGAGAAAAACAGCTATTTGTGGGGCGATGCCTTTTTAGTCGCACCGGTTACCGAGCCCGGCGTTACGCAGTGGCCGGTTACCCTGCCCGGCGGCGTCTGGTTTGATTTCTTTAGCGGTAAACGTTTTGCTGACGCTGGTAAAGTTGAAATTCCAGTCACGCTGGACACCTTGCCGGTGCTGGTAAAAGCCGGCAGCTTCGTGCCCATGGTAGATCTGGTGCAAACCACCCGCGATTACTCCAGCAAAAACCTGACATTGCACTACTACGCCGATACCAGCGTAAGCTGCGCCAAAGGCGAAATGTTTGAAGACGATGGTAAAACCCCGCTGAGTATTGAAACAGGGCAATTTGAGCTGCTGAAGTTTTACTATCTGCAAGATGATACGGCGCAGAAGTTTGAATTTAGCCGCAGTGGCGGCGACTATAGCAGCAAACCGGAAAGCCGTAATGTCACACTGGTAGTGCATAATCAAACTGCACTACCCAAACAAATTAGGGTAGATGGTAAGTTCATGCAGTTGGTGCCGCAGTTAGCCCGCTTTAATCGTATGCAAAATGTGGCGTATTACGACAAAGCTACAAAGCAGTTGAAGGTAAAGCTGGATTGGCAGGCAGACAAGGTGCAGCTCGTGGTGCAATAGTAAGCTTGTAGCCTTACGAACCTTAATAACACTCATGGTGTGAGAAGCGGATTATTCTACGCCAACCGTTGAAGCCCCGGATGGGCTAAAACGAGCCCCCATGGATGGGGTTACGGCGTGTTGGCGTGAATAAACCGGTTCGTTTAACCCAAAGCCAATGTGTAAGCTGTTATCTATCAATATTTCCATTACAATTAACTGCTTAAACAGCCAAATGGATCCTTTACGTGTATAGCGCCGATTTCAGCCAAAAACGAAAATTTATCGTCAAGCTTGGCAAAATGCTGCATAAATACGGCACACCGGCCTATCGCCTGGAAGCACACCTACATGAACTGGCGCATCATCTGGGCGTAAAAGCCTCTTATATAATCTCGCCCACCGCGATGATCTTTGTGATCTGGACTGAAGGCCATGAGCAGGAATACACCCAGGCACTGCGGGTTGAACCGGGCGGCATGGATTTAGGCGCGCTATCGCGCAGTGACGAGCTGGTTGACCAACTGCTGCAGGGCAAAGTCAGCCTGAACGAAGCCGACGCCTTACTCGATGCTATCGATGCCCGCCCCAACCCTTACGGTAAAGGGGCTACAGCACTGGCGATGATGATGTCGGGCGGAGCCTTTGCCATGCTGATGGCCACCAGCTGGAACGATGTACTGTGGTCATTCCTGTTGTCGCTGCTGGTCTACGGTTTTATGTTGTGGGCAGAACGTTCTGCGCGGGTAGCACATATGCTTGAACCACTGGTTGCCTTGTCAGCAGCGCTGGCCGCCTGTGCAATCAGCCGCTATATCGACCCCGGCATTAATATTCGCCTGGTGGTACTGTCAGCCATAATTGCCTTTATTCCCGGTCTGGCGCTAACGCTGGGTTTTGCGGAATTAGCAGCCCGGCATCTGGTATCGGGTAATGCCCGCATCATGGATGCCACTATGCTGCTATTTAAACTGTATTTTGGCGCCTTTGTTGGTATTGCCATTGGTTTTCAGTTATTTGGCCAGGTTGATTTTATTCAGCCGGCGGCAATATCGCGTGATTTTGCCTGGCTGGCGATCGGTATTTTAGGTTTATCGCTGATGATCCTGTTTAAAAGCCGGGCCAAATATACGTTGTGGTCACTGGCATCGGGCTTTATCGCCTATGCCGCCAGCATAGGCGGCGCCATCGCCTTTGATTACACCATTGGCGCCTTTATCGGCGCCTTTGCCGTAGGCATTTACAGCAATCTGTTTACCCGGCTGGCACGGGCGCCGGCGGTTATAGTCGCTATGCACGGCCTTATTGTGCTGGTACCGGGCAGTAAAACCTATATCGGCTTAAACTCACTGATTTCCGGCCAGGACTTTGTCGTCTCTACCGGCATTGGCCAGCAAACGTTCTTGATATTTATGGCATTAATTGCCGGGCTTATTTTCGCCAATGTGGCTCTACCACCGAAGAAAAGCCTGTAAGTTGCTTAGTACTGCTAACAGCAGATAGCAAAACGCCGGACTAAGTCCGGCGCTTTGTGTCATAAGGTAAGTGCCTAAACTGCCGAGTGTTGCGCCGGCTCGTCCTGCTCATTCACCAGCCACACCGACAACGCGCCTAACACCATAGCTGCGCCAGCCAGCATGACAATGTATACCGCATGATTTTCAAACACCGAACCTAAAATCCAGCCGGCAATTAAACCAGAGATTATTTGCGGTGCCGCAATGGTGAAGTTAAATATGCCCATATACACACCGGTTTTATCTGCTGGTAAGGCGCCGGCCAAAATCGCGTATGGCATGGCCAAAATCGCGGCCCAGGCAACACCGACCCCAATCATTGGTAACATCAGGCCCAGAGCACCTTGCGGAATAGTCACTTCGGTGATCAGTAAATTTACCTGGGTCATGGTTGGGTCAGTAAACAATGCGAAGCTTAAATAACCCGCTCCCCCTGCCAGTAGTGCCATCGAATAAACAAACTTGCGGCCGAACAGATTGGCCAACCTGGCCATAACCAGCGAGAAAAACACTGCAAACAGCGAATAGCCAGCATATAAAATACCGACCCAATCGCCAGCTGCCCCTTTTGCCGCCGCTATCTCGGCCGGTACACCGCCCATTTGTGCAATGTATGCCGGGTCAAACCATTGTACGCCTACGCCCCAGGCATTTTGGGCAATAGCAGCGGGAAAATAGGTCCACATAATAAACAAGGCAAACCAGGAGAAAAACTGCACCACCGCCAGCTGCTTCATAATACGGGGCATGCTTTTCATCGTCTGCCAAAAATCAGTCAGCTTTTCGCCCAATGAACGTGACTGCCGTACCTGCTCGGCCAGGGTTTGCGCTTGTGCATCCAGCCCTTTATAAGCGTAGTACTGCTCAGGCGCATACTCTTTAGTGCGAAACACTGTCCACAGCACACTGCCCAGCAATACCGTCGCACCGATATAAAACGCCCAAACCACAGACGGTGCCACTGCGCCGGCTTTCGACGCATTTTCCAGCCCGACAACGTTGGTTAGCACGAAGGGTAAAATTGAGCCAAACACTGCGCCGATGTTGATCAACAATGTTTGTACCGAATAGCCCAGGTTACGCTGCTCTGGTGGCACCATATCTGACACCAGCGAGCGAAATGGCTGAAAAGTCACATTAAACGCAGCATCTTTGATGGCAAAGATAACCAGACCAAATAACATCGGTGGAATAAAAGCGACAACCATCGACGAATTTGGCAGCAGCATCATCGCCGCAGCCGCAACCAGCGCACCGCCCAGCATAAATGGCAAACGCCGGCCCAATTTATTCCAGGTACGGTCCGACGCCGCCCCGACTATCGGTTGTACCAACAGCCCCATTATCGGCGCCGCCAGCCAGAATAACGATAGCGACGACAAATCAGCTCCCAGATCAGACAAAATCCGGCTGACGTTACCATTTTGCAAAGCAAAGCCAATTTGCACCCCTAGAAAGCCGAAGCTCAGGTTCCAAATCTGCCAGAAAGATAACTTTGGTTGTTTCATATCCGCTCCCCGGATGTTTATTATTCTGTGTAAGCGCAACAGATCGGTCTAAGCTACACGATGGCAGCTATTTTGCGCAAAACTATGCATACGTATTCATCTTGTTGTTGCACTATTTTGGCGTTATTACCAAGGCATGATTGGCATTACAGTGCATCGATGCATTGATATGGTGCACAGCAATAATTAGCACGGGGACAGAATGAAAACCTTTACTTTAACCACGCTGGCGCTGTCATTGCTGCTGGTTGGCTGTCAGCCACACACTAACACTCCTGCACCAGAGGTTAGCCCCGTCACGGCACAGGTTGCCAGTGAAACGGCCAGCCCCTGGTGGCAAGATGCGGTATTTTATCAGATTTGGCCCCGCAGCTTTTATGACACCAATGGCGATGGCCACGGCGACTTTAATGGCATGACCGCCAAACTGCCGTATCTGGCTGAGTTGGGTGTGACGGCATTGTGGTTAACACCGATGTTTGAAGCACCGTCTTATCATGGTTACGACTTTACCGAGTTTTATCAGGTAGAAAGCGATTATGGCAGCATGGCTGAATTTGAAGCCTTTATTGCGGCCGCCGATGCCAAAGGGATGAAAGTCATACTGGATCTGGTAATTAACCATATCTCCAGCGAGCATGACTGGTTTAAACGCTCGGCTGCCGGTGAGGCGCCGTACAAAGATTACTTTATCTGGCGCGATGACCTGCCGCCAGCAGGTAGCGGCTGGGGCCACGCCTGGGCCAATAACGATAAACCAGATGCCGTATGGCATTACAACGCCAGCCGTAACGCCTATTACTACGCAGCGTTTGGTGCCAGCCAGCCCGATGTAAACCTGCGCCACCCCGATATTGTGGCTGAAATGAAAAAGATGGCCAGCTTTTGGCTGGAGAAAGGTGTTGCCGGTTTTCGCTTAGACGCAGTGCGTTTTGCACTGGAAGATGGCCCGCACGGGCAGGCCGATACCGCAGAAACCATAGCCTACTGGCAGGATTTTAATCAGTACGTAAAAAGCATTAACCCGCAGGCTTATTTAGTCGGTGAAGCCTGGGTTGATATTCCGGTCGCCGCGCGCTACTACGGCGAAGGCAAGGGCCTGGACCAGGGGTTTGACTTTGAAGTCGGCTATAAAATTCTTGGCTTGCTGCAGCAAAATGTCGGCACTGAGGCCCAGTTTGGTACGATGAATTCCGCCCGGCAGCAGGTAGTGGATGCCTCGGTATTGCAGCAAAATGTCAGCCAGCGTGCCAACTCTGCCGCTCCCCTTAGCTACTTTACGCCGTTTTTAACCAACCACGATCAGGAGCGTGTTGCGTATCAGCTAAAGCAGCATGATGCTAAAGCCAAATTAGCCGCCGCTATGCTGTTTAGCTCACCGGGTTCGCCCTACATTTATTACGGTGAAGAAATTGGTTTAACGCAGGGTGGCACCGGCCATGACGTATACAAGCGCGCACCCATGCTGTGGGACAACAGTAAGCAAGCGGGGTTTACTCAAAGCTCGACGAGCTGGGTTGAACAGCAACACCTATTTGGCGAGCACTTTGTCAATTGGTGGCCGGACTTTCTCGCCCGCCAACTAACGGCAGGCGATCGCAGCGTAGCGGCACAGCAAGCGCAAGCAGACTCTGTTTGGCAGCTGTATAAGCTGCTGATTGCACAAAAGAAGACGCGTAAGGAATTAAGCACCGCCGGAGATTACAGCGTTGAACAACTGGCCAACAATGTCGTCATCATCAGCCGCCAGCTAAACGACGCTAAAAGTGTTTTTGTGCTGAACCTCAGCGACACTGCCCAAGACATCAGCGCCATAGCACGCGACGGCTTAACCGCCAACTGGGCGTTTGACACTGACGACAATATGCTGGCAGCTTACGGCTTGCTACTGCTGCAAAGCAGCAACTAAATGCTTCTCCCTTAAGCCGCCGGCTGGTTTAGCGGCGGCTTTTCTTTACCCCTTGCCAAACCTGACTTGTTAATTTATTGTGCTTTTTCAATTAAACAAGGAATGTCAATGAAACCTTATCTGATTTTACTCAGCAGCTTACTGCTGACTGCCAGCATCCAAGCCGAGCCGGCAAAACCCAAAACCGGCCCGCAATTATTACCCGCATTTTCAACCGCTAGTAGTTTGAAGGAAAACTTCAGTTGTTATAGCGGCGCTTTTGCCAGCTACGATAGCTGGTTGGCAATGTTAAGCAAGAAGCCAAAGTTTAATGCTGAACAGTTTGAGAAAAGGTTGCCCCGAGCTGATGTTGAACGCCGCCAGCAGACGCTGGATTGCCGGGTATTCGTTTATGAATCGGATGGTATTCTGGTTGAAGGCGTGATGGTACGACCGAAAAATCTAACCCACGACAAGATGCCGGTCGTGATCTATAACCGCGGCGGAAATGCCAAAGGTGGCACACTAGTTTATGGTACTGTACAACATAGCCTGATGCCACTTGCAGAATTAGGTTATATCGTCGTCGCGAGCCAGTACCGCGGCGCAAAAGGTTTTCCGACTCAGATAAAACAGAATATCCAGCTCGACCAGTTTGGCGGGAATGATGTTAATGATATAAAGAATCTCATGCCTATTATTAATGGCATGTCAGATGCGGACAGCCAGCGTATTGCCATGCTAGGCTCCAGCCGCGGTGGCATGATGAGTTATTTGGCGGCGCGGGATATGCCACAACTAAAGGCGCTGATTGTTGAAGCAGGTGTTGCTGATCTTGAAGCCAGTCTTACCGTGCGTCAGGCAATGGAAAGTATCTTCACCCGCTTCATCCCCAACTATGCTACCGAAAAATCAACACAGTTGTCGGCGCGCTCTGTACTGCATTGGCTTGATAAACTCCCGCCAGAGCTTCCCATACTGCTCCTGCATGGCGATAAAGATATGCGGGTTGAAGTGGAACAATCGCAAAAACTGGCAGAAGCGTTAGCAAAGAAAAACCATCCTCATAAATTGGTAATTTTCCCAGGTGCAGACCACGGACTATACCCCAGCAGAGCGGAAGCCGATGCAGAAACGGCCGCTTGGCTAAAACAATACTTGTAATCATTGTCTATTGACTAGATGCAATCTTGTGGTGCTAAGTTTTAGCACCACAAGATTGCCGCACGATAAGTTTGGGTTCTAT
>JBFKFH010000055.1:0-15597 GCA_041618685.1 Rheinheimera sp. | reverse complement strand
TAATAAACCGGCTGCAGTCGACAACGCCGCAGCCAGACCACCGGCAGCAATTAAACCTATTACCCAGCCCGGCAGGTTAGCAATTTCAGGATTGGCCAGTACCAGAATGTCATTGTTTACCGTAAGCTCATTGCCATTCCAGCCACGTTCTTCGGCTGTTTGTTTAAAGCTGTCTGATTTATCGTTATACAGTTGGATCCGGCCATCATTATTTTTGTCATCAAACTGAATAAGGCCGGTTACTTCCCAGTTTTTAATCCAGTCCGGGCGGTTAGCATATTCAATGGCGTTGGCGGTTTCACCTGCCGGATAGATAGTAGTCAGCAGATTTAGCCGAGCCATAGACGCTACAGCAGGGGCGGTTAAGTATAACAAGGCAATGAAAACTAACGCCCAGCCGGCAGACCAGCGTGCGTCTGATACTTTAGGAACAGTGAAAAAACGGATAATAACGTGTGGTAAGCCAGCAGTACCAATCATTAGTGACAACGTAAACAGTACCATATTCAGTTTGTTGGACACATCAGCGGTGTAATCGGTAAAGCCCAGATCGCGTACTATCATATCTAACTTTTGCAGCAGCGGCATACCGGATTCAATGTGTTCAGAAAACAACCCGATCGGCGGTAAGAACGTACCGGTTAACTGCAATGAAATGAACACAGCCGGAATGGTATAAGCAATTATTAACACCACATACTGAGCCACCTGAGTGTAGGTAATGCCTTTCATGCCACCCATTACCGCATACAAAAATACAATGACAGCTGCAATGATAAGACCGGTATCACTTTCAACTTCCAAAAAGCGGGAAAAGGCGACACCGGCGCCGGTCATCTGGCCAATAACATAGGTTACCGAGGCAATGATTAAACAGGCTACTGCAACAAAACGGGCATTCTTGCTGTAAAAACGGTCGCCAATAAACTCTGGTACGGTAAATTTACCGAATTTACGCAGGTAAGGGGCAAGTAACATGGCCAGTAAGACATACCCGCCAGTCCAGCCCATCAGGAAGGTAGAATTAGCATAACCCCCCGCTGCGATTAAGCCCGCCATGGATATAAATGATGCCGCTGACATCCAGTCTGCAGCTGTCGCCATGCCGTTCATTACCGGGTTAACCCCTCCGCCGGCGACATAGAACTCTTTGGTCGACCCCGCCCTGGCCCAAATTGCGATAGCAATATAGAGCGCAAAGGAGCCGCCGACGAAAATCAAATTGATTGCAAATTGACTCATGACGAATTTACTCCTCGTGAAGGCCAAATTCTTTATCGAGCTTATTCATTCTCCAGGCATAGAAGAAGATTAAGACAATAAAGGTTAAAATGGAGCCCTGTTGTGCAAACCAGAAGCCAAGGTCGGTACCGCCGATCTTAATGCCAGACAGCAAAGGGCGGAATAAAATACCGCCGCCGTATGACACCAAAGCCCAGACGATGAGACTGCCAATGATCAGGCGAAGATTCGCTGACCAATAAGCCGCCGCGTTGCGATCGTGCTCTGTCATAATTACACTCCTTTCCTTTGTTATTTTTATCTCGCAAAGTTAATCTAGCAGTAGTTAACACAAGTTAAAGCCCGACTTTAGTCGAAGTCAGCGTGCAGCAGGTTGACTTGTGATGTGCGTTAAGCCAAAAGTACAGCAGAATTAAATAACGGGGGAGCGCTGTGGCCGCTTGGTTAGTTGCGTTACTGGCATTGTTGTATGTTGGTGGTTTGTTCCTGATTGCGAACTGGGGTGAACGTCACGCTGATGATAAATTAATACGAAAGTATGGCGGCCTGATTTACAGTCTGGCACTGGCGGTATATTGCACATCCTGGACCTATTATGGTGCAGTCGGCACGGCCGTAACCAAGGGCTGGGATTATATTCCTATCTACCTTGGGCCTATGTTGCTGTTTATCTTCGCCCAACCTTTTTTGTTTAAGCTGCTATATGTGGCAAAAAAACATAACGTTACCTCTGTAGCCGATTTTATTTCGTCGCGTTACGGTAAACGGAAGAATATTGCGCTGATAACAGCCCTAATTTGTTTAGTGGTGGTGGTGCCTTATATTGCTTTGCAGTTAAAAGCGGTGTCGAGCTCTTATCATGTTTTGCTCGGTGGTGACTTTACTGACGAGAGCGCTAACTGGTGGCAAGACAGTGCGTTTTTAAGTGCGTTAGCAATGGCATTTTTTGCCATTTTATTTGGTACCCGCAAATTGCACCTTACCGAACAAAGCCGCGGTGTAATGGTGGCTATTGCCTTTGAGTCTGTTGTTAAGCTGTTTGCGTTAATGACATTGGGTTTAGCGGTATACGTTTTTATATTGGCTGAACACGGTAATGTATTTGCCCGCTTTGCCAGCCATGCAATTACGCAACATGACAATAGTGATTTTGGCGTGCTGGCATTTGTCATTAAAACGCTGCTGGCGATGGTGGCGGTATTTTTGTTACCACGACAGTTTCATGTCGCCTTTGTAGAAAACGTATCTCACCATCATTTGCGTCATGCCAGACGCTGGTTCTCGCTGTATTTATTTCTCGTTACTATCGTCGTTATTCCGATTGCTATCGGCGGTATGCAGTTATTCCCCAACGCACTCACTTCTGCTGACAGTTTTGTGCTGCTGATCCCGGCGCAGTCAGGCTGGGATACCTTAAGTGTATTAGTGTTTATCGGTGGTTTTTCTGCTGCCACCTCGATGATTATTATCGCCACGCTGGCACTGTCTACGATGATCAGTAATGACGTCATTATGCCGGGCTTGCTGCGTAGCAGTAATAAGCAGGTGCAGCCTCATGATTACAGCTTGCTGATATTACTGGTGCGGCGCAGCATGATTATTCTGGTGATGGCATTGTCTTATGTGTATTACCGGATGTTTGCCCGCAATTATGAACTGGCTGAAACCGGCTTATTGGCCTTTGCGCTGGTTATTCAATTGGCCCCGGCTGTCGTTGGGGGATTGTATTGGCGTCGTGGTAATGCCTGGGGCGTGTATCTGGGACTCGGTACAGGTTTTGTTCTGTGGTTTTATACGCTTATGCTGCCGCAGCTGGTCAGTACCGGCGCCATTAACAGCAACATTATGCAAACCGGTCTGTTCGGTTGGTCAGCGCTGGTACCTACCGCTCTGTTTGGCGCCAATTTAGATAGTTTAAGCCATGGTGTATTGTTTTCATTAGGCTTTAATATCTTAGGTTATGTGCTGGGGTCGTTGCTGACGCCGGTGAGCCTGCAAGACCGACTGCAGGCGGTGGCTTTTGTAAAACCAAATTTACCGGTCAATCATCAGGATACACCGGCACGACGCATCCGTATTCGTAACGCCGATTTGAAAATTTTGCTGGAGCGTTTTGTCGGTGCAAACCGTGCCAACGAGTGCTTGCAGGAATATGGCCGGCGCCAGCAGGTTACGCTGCCGCTGGATGATTTACCCAGCGTTGGCCTGGTGGAGCATGTTGAACGCGAGCTTGCCGGTGTTATTGGTGCCTCGTCAGCTGCAGCCATGGTTAATGCGGTACTGGATGGCCGGCAACTGGGTTTTGAAGATGTGGTCACGTTATTTGATGACACCACCCAGGCGATACAATTCTCGCGAAAAATTCTGTTTTCTACTCTTGAGCATTTAAGCCAGGGCGTCAGTGTAGTCGACAAAGAGCTGAAGTTAGTGGCGTGGAATCGGGCTTATCTGGAGATGTTTGATTATCCAGAGGCAATGGTGCGGGTGGGGCGACCTATCGCCGACATCGTACGCTTTAATGCTGAACGCGGCTTGTGTGGTGCCGGTAATGCTGACGAACATGTTGAAAAACGTATCGCGCATATGAAAAAGGGCACAGCACATGTATTTCAACGCGTCAGACCGGATGGCAAAGTAATTGAAATGCGTGGCAACCCTATTCCCGGCGGCGGTTTTGTAACCAGTTTTACCGACATTTCGGAGCATGTTAAAGCGGTACAGGCATTGGCCGAAGCCAAACAACATTTAGAGGACCGGGTTCAGGAACGGACGCAGACCATTTCAGAAATTAATCACGAGCTGCTGTCCGAAGTTAAACGGCGGCGCGAAACGGAGCAGCAGTTGCTGCAAGCTAAAGCAGAAGCTGATGTTGCCAATGCCTCTAAAACACGTTTTCTGGCACTGGCAAGCCATGACATCTTACAACCGTTGAATGCGGCGCGGTTATTTACGGCGGCTTTAGCCGGCAGCAAAGATATTCAACAGCAACAACATATCGTCGGCCAGCTGGATAACTCGTTAAAAGCGTCAGAAGAACTGATATCCACTTTACTGGAAATTGCAAAGTTGGATGACGGTAAGTTATCTCCTGATGTACAGACGGTTTCACTAAAAGAGTTGTTGTCGCAACTGGCTGATGAGTTCAGTTTATTAGCCAGGCAAAAAGGTTTGCAGCTGAAAGTACGGGATGCAAACTATCAGGTCCGCACCGACCCAACCTATTTACGGCGAATATTGCAGAATATGCTGTCAAATGCGATTAAATACACGCAAAGTGGCAGGATCCTTCTTGGTTGCCGTAAGCGTGGTCAGTACGTACGTCTGGAGGTGTGGGACACGGGGCCTGGTATTGCAGCTGCTGATTTACAGCATATTTTTGATGATTTTTATCGGATTGATGCAACGGCGAAAGGGCAGCAGGGAGTGGGGTTAGGGCTGGGCGTGGTAAACCGCATGGCAAAGCTGCTGGAGCATCCGCTAAAAGTTGAGTCCTGGCCCGGAAAAGGCAGTATGTTCAGTATTCAGCTGATGACAGTTTCAGTATCGCAGCGCACTGAGCTGCCGTTGCCAGTCAGCAACATACAGCGGCCGGTAATTGGCTTGTCAGTAGTATGTGTTGATGATGACGCAGCAAATCTGGCAGCGCTTAAATTGTTGTTGCAGCAATGGCAAATTCACGATGTTGCCTGCTTTTATGATGAGGCAAGTTTATTGGCATATGCCAGTAGCCACGCCGCGCCGGATGCACTGTTGTTGGATTACCAGCTGGGCCAGCAATTAAATGGGTTACAGCTCTACGACAAAATCAAGCCGTTGTGGGGTAATGTTAACGGTATTCTGGTATCAGCGTCACCCGAAGCCGGACTGGCGATGAAAGCAAAACAGTGCGGCTTAATGTTTTTGGCGAAGCCAATTAAACCGGCGGCGTTACGAGCTAGTTTAAATCATTTAAAAATGCTCAAACGCTCGGTATAAACCCGCTTAGTGTTGTGCCATGGCTCTATTTACCGGAGGTTCCAGCGTTAAACGTTGTGCCTGAATAACAACCTGAGTGCGGTTTGTGACACCCAGTTTACGAAAGATGGCAGTAATATGGGCTTTAACGGTAGCTTCTGAGATATGCAAATCATAGGCTATTTGTTTATTCAGCCAGCCCTCGGTCAGGTAATACAGAACCTTATATTGCTGCTGGGTAAGTTGTGCGACTTTGGCCGCCAGATCCAGATCATCTTCCGCGCTATCACAGTGATGTTCCAGCACCTGTTGTTTCAACGCCAGCGGCACCCACAGCTCACCCGCCATCACAGCATTAAGTGCTGCACTGATATCAGCCGGATTAGCTGATTTAGGTATAAAGGCTGACGCACCAAAAGCGATCACCCGGCGAATAACGTCCAGCTCATCACTGGCTGATATCACCACAATGGGCAGTGTCGGAAAGTTTTTTCTAAGTTGAATTAAACCGAGAAAACCGCAGTTACCAGGCATATGCAGATCGAGCAGTAACAAATCGGTATCAGGGTGTTGCTCTAGTGCGGCGCAGGTACTGTCGAAACTGTCGGTTTCGATAGTGGCTTTTGTA
The DNA here is from genome assembly GCA_041618685.1 of Rheinheimera sp. Classification (GTDB taxonomy): domain Bacteria; phylum Pseudomonadota; class Gammaproteobacteria; order Enterobacterales; family Alteromonadaceae; genus Alishewanella. The sequence goes on along the minus strand of JBFKFH010000055.1, from coordinate 9,773 downwards.
GCAAAAGTACTACTGATGGCATTGATCAGCGCATTGCGAAACAGCGGGTGGTCGTCTGCGACGATCAGTTTTGCCATCTTGTCCTCCAGCGAAGGGATGTTAATTATTATAATAATAAAGGCCGCTTTGGCGGCCTTTCATACTGCGGTGACGATGGCGCCGTGTCAAGCGCACATAGTTAGTCGGACCTATTTACGGTTTAACCGGTTGTTCACCAGCGTTTCAACGACAGACGGATCTGCCAATGTCGAGATATCGCCTAATTGTTCATGCTCATTGGCCGCAATTTTGCGCAAAATACGCCGCATAATTTTTCCCGACCGTGTTTTTGGCAGGCCGGTAGGTGCCCACTGGATTAGATCCGGCGCCGCGATAGGTGAAATTTCTTCCCGTACCCAGTCACGCAACGCTTTGGTCAATTCAGTACTAGGTTCAACGCCGACACGTGGCGTGACATAGACATAGATCCCCTGGCCCTTGATATCGTGTGGGTAGCCGACAACAGCGGCCTCAGCAACCGCATCATGTGCTACCAGGCAGCTTTCTATTTCTGCGGTACCCAAGCGATGGCCGGAAATGTTCAAGACATCATCGACCCGGCCGGTAAGCCAGTAATACCCGTCTGCGTCACGTTTAGCGCCATCGCCGGTAAAATATAATCCGGCATAGGTACTGAAATACGTTTGCTCAAAGCGCTCATGGTCACCGTACACGGTGCGCATTTGTCCGGGCCAGCTGGTTTTAATGACCAGATTACCTTCGCATTCTCCGTCCAGCTCATGGCCTTCATTATCAACAATGGCAGGTTGTACACCAAAAAACGGTCGCGTCGCAGAGCCGGGTTTCAGTGTGGTACATCCTGGCAGCGGCGTGATTAAAATGCCGCCGGTTTCGGTTTGCCACCAGGTATCTACGATAGGGCAGTGGCCATTACCGAACTTTTCATGGTACCAGTGCCATGCTTCAGGGTTGATGGGTTCACCGACACTGCCTAACGTTTGCAAAGAGGACAGGCTGCAACCTTCCACCGGTGCATCGCCGTGGGCCATCAATGCGCGGATAGCAGTTGGTGCGGTATAAAGTATATTTACTTTATATTTATCTACGATTTGTGCCATGCGCGTGACGCTTGGATAGTTTGGCACGCCTTCAAACAGCACGCTGGTCGCGCCATTAGCCAAGGGCCCGTAAACAATATAGGTGTGACCGGTTACCCAGCCAATATCGGCCGCGCACCAGTATATGTCACCGTCATGGTAGTCAAATACGTACTGATGGGTCATTGAGGCCCAAACCATATAACCACCGGTGGTATGTAACACGCCCTTGGGTTTACCGGTTGAACCTGACGTATACAAAATGAATAACGGATCTTCTGCATTCATCGGTTCTGCCGGACAGTCACTGCTATGCTGACGTAACAAATCGTGATACCAGACATCACGACCATCTTTGCCGGCCTGCATATCGACATTTTTACCAACATGCTTTACGACAATGACATTTTGCACCGGTGAGTCGTCACCAAGATGCGCCAGTGCCATGTCAGTATTGTCTTTTAAGTTGGTGACACGGCTGCCACGTAATGCCTGGTCGCCGGTAATAACTAATTTAGAACCACAGTCTGTGATACGGCTGCCTAGTGCATCCGGGGAGAATCCCGCAAACACCACTGAATGGACGGCACCGATGCGGGCACATGCCAGCAAGGCCACTGTGGCTTCAGGGATCATTGGCAGGTAAATTGTGACCCGATCACCTTTTTTAATACCAAGCGCTTTCATACCATTGGCTAGCTGACATACTTGCTGATGTAACTCGGCATAGGTGACCGATTTTTGCACGTCTGGTGAATCACCTTCCCAGTAATAAGCAACCTGATTAGCCCGTTCAGGCAGATGCCGATCCAGACAGTTATAACTGGCATTCAACACGCCATCACTAAACCAATTAATATTTACTTTACCGCTCTGAAAGCTGGTGTTCATGACTTTAGTGTAAGGCGTGAACCAATGCAGGCGCTTGCCATGTTCGGCCCAAAATGTTTCAGGAGAGCTGACAGACTGCTGATACATCTGCTGATATTGTTCGTTGGTCAGCAATGAGCGCTGTGCCGCCTTGGCGGGTACCGGATATACTGATGGATGTAACATAACTTCCCCTGTAAAAGCTGCGTAAATTTACTGTTGTCTTTCTATCGAAGCCGCGCGCCAATTGGAATTAGACCTTAGTCTAGCCAATGTTTGTACACAGTGCGAACTCTGTCCTGCGCCATGCTTGTTGGGTAAACGCTCGGTTGATCTGCGACTAAAGGCTAATTGCGGTTAGCGCCTGTCTGCACCAAAGTTGGTACGCAAAATTACCACTAAAAGAACAAAGATGGAGAGAGGGCAATGAAAAAAATAATGACAGTATCCTACCTCGCTGCTTGTGTAGCGCTTGGTGCTGGTAGTGTTCAGGCCGCCGGTTTTGATATTGGTGGAACAACGGTAAATTTTGGTGGCTACGTTAAGCTCGATGCCATGGTAAGTGACTCCGATGGCGAAATTGCATCGCTGGGCCGGGATTTCTACGTACCTTCTTTAACTCCAATTGGCGGTGATAGCACGACCCGATTTGATATGCATGCGCGCCAATCCCGCTTTTTCTTTTCTACTGCTACAGAGCTTGAAGACGGCAATAAAATTACCGGTCATCTTGAGTTTGACTTTATGACCAGCAACAATGGCAATGATGAGCGCACGACGAACGGCTATAGCCCGGTGTTACGGCATGCGTTTATTAAATACAACAACTGGACGCTGGGGCAGACCTGGTCCAATTTTATGGATGTGGCCTCACTGCCTGATACACTGGACTTTGTGGGTAACCCGGATGCGGCGATTTTTATCCGTCAGCCGCAGGTTCGTTACACCCATGGTAACTTTGCTGTTGCAATAGAAAACCCGGAGTCAACCATTACACCATTTGGCGGTGGCGGCCGCATCACCACTGACGATAATGCCGCGCCTGATTTTACCGCCAGTTACAGTGTCAAAACTGACTGGGGTTTTGTCAAAGTAGCCGGTTTGGTGCGTCAAATTGCGATTGATGATGCAAACTTTGATGATCAGATAACCGCATACGGACTATCAGTCAGCACCAAGATTGATATGGCGAATAAGGACGATTTACGTATCACCTTTAATACCGGTAAAGGATTAGGCCGCTATGTTGGGTTAAATACAGTAAATGGCGCAGTGCTGGATGCGGATGGCAACCTGGAAGCGATTGATGTTACCGCCTTTTCGGTAGCGTATCGTCATCTTTGGAATGACCAGTGGCGCTCAACGGTGTTGTACTCAACGCTAATGGCAGATAATGACACCAGCCTGACCGGTTCCGCAGTAACGAAAACAACGCATAGCTATAGCGCCAACTTGTTATATCAGGCAACCAAAAAACTGATGGTGGGCGTTGAATATAAATTTGCTAACCGTGAAATTGAATCTGGCCTTGATGGTGATATGAATCGAATTCAATTTAGCGCCAAGTACGATTTCTAATATTTGTTGCTGTAAAAAAAGCCAGACTGAGTCTGGCTTTTTTATTTTGCATCGCGAGTTAAAGCAGATTACTCATCGGCTTTGGGCTTAGTCATCGGAGCCGTTACCGCCTGGCGGGCAAATGCCGAGCCTGCAGGTCGCTCAGAGCTGGCAACAACCGGCCGAGCTTCGCTTGGCATTACCACAGTTGGTGCGGCTGTAGGTTCAGCAGTATCCACTGTTTCAGGTTTGGTCATTGTTGCTACAACCATCTGAGAATAACGGCTACCTGCTGGCTTCGCACTGGCGGTTGCTGGCGCCGCGGGTTTACTGACTGCTTCAGCTTTATTGGCATCTGCATCAGGCTTTGCTGTTGTTTCGCTTGCAACAACCGGTTCAGCCTGCACTGTGGGGGTGGCTTCAGTGCTAACCGCTTCAGATGTTTCGACACTGGGCTCAGCTTGAATTGCAGGGGTATCTGCTACTGGCTCGGCACTGGCTTTATCCGCTTTTTTTGCTGCTGGCTTGCGCCGGCTACGGGGTTTTGGCTTATCTGCAGCAGGTTCAGCATCAGGGATATCAGCCGCTACCTTTTCGGTAGCAACAGTATCAACAGCTGGGGTTGCCGCAGCAACTGGTGCTGTCGCCATATCAGCTGTGTTGTTGGCTTGTACTGCTACAGCAGCGTCAGGTGCAGCTTCTGTGCTTGCTGTTGTTTGAACTTTGGTTTCAACTTTTGTATCAACTTCGGTCTCAACTGTTGCATCTGTATCGGCTGGCTCTTTGGCAGCAGCTGGCGCGATGTCAGATGACGCTTCAGATAACTCCTGATCCTTCTTGCGCTTTTGACCCGCAGCCCGTAAATGACGTGGCGAACGACGATTACGGCTGCGTGATTCAGTGCTTTCCTGCTCATTAACCGTTTCAGCGGCTACAGCTGCAACCTCAGTTTCAGTTGTCTTATCGACGGTTGTTTCTGCCGCGACAGTCTTAGGCTCAGCAATAACAGTCTTAGGTTCTGCAATAACATTATCCGCGGCAGTTGTTGCTATCGCTGCGGTATCTGGTTGTTGCTCAGTAACCAGCGGGGTTGCAATAGTATCTGCGACTACTGGCTTATCCATACGCACAGATTTGCGTACATTACGGCGCTGACGACGTTCTGCAACGCGCTGAGGTGCACTATCGTCATCTAACTCTTTTACAACAGCAGCTCGTTCAACCGGCTTCTTTGCTTCCTGCTGCGGTCTTGGTGCGCGAGGCTCTTGTGCCGGACGTGGTTGACGCTCTGTTCTTTGTACTACCGTATCGTCTTTTTGTTGTGGACTGTTGGCTTTATCTTCACCTTCTACCCGACGACGCGGCTTATTGCGGCGACGATTGTTGTCACGGTTATCGCGATTGGCATCACGGTTACCCTGGCGAGGGCTGCTACGCTCAGCCTGTTTTACAACCGGCTTTTCGTCCGCTTTAGTTTCTGCCGGGGCAAATAATTTACCAAACCAGCTACTAACAACTGCAATCAGGCCAGGGCTTTGCTCAGCTACTTTTTCTGCCTTTGGTGCAGGGCGTGCGGCATTTGCATCAGCAATATTAATAGCTGAAATAGCCGGTTTTTCTTTAACCGCATCGGAGGCAGGTTGATATAAATTGCTGGTCAGCTCCGGCACTTTCACCATGTTGTAGCTAACGTCATCAATTTCTTCATCGATACGAATACGGATCACTTCATGGTTTGGCGTTTCCAAATGTTCATTTGGAATAACAAATACCCGAATACCGTGACGTGTTTCAATGCGCCGAATGGCTTCACGCTTTTCATTCATCAGGTAGGTCGCAACAGATACCGGCACCTGCGCATGAATTTGGCTGGTGTTATCTTTAATTGATTCTTCTTCAATCAGACGCAAAATAGACAGTGCTGATGACTCAGTGCTGCGGATAGTACCGCGGCCATGACAGCGTGGACATACGTGTGTCGCTGACTCACCTAATGAAGGGCGTAAACGCTGCCGGGACATTTCTAGTAAACCAAAGCGTGAAATACGGCCAATCTGAACGCGGGCACGGTCGTGTTTAACGGCATCTTTTAAACGGTTTTCTACTTCACGCTGGTGGCGTACCGGTGTCATGTCGATAAAGTCGATGACGATCAAACCACCTAAGTCACGTAAACGTAGCTGGCGGGCAATTTCGTCTGCCGCTTCTAGGTTAGTATTGAATGCTGTTTCTTCAATATCACCACCTTTCGTCGCTTTAGACGAGTTGATATCGATAGCGGTAAGTGCTTCAGTGCTGTCGATAACAATTGAACCGCCGGACGGCAGGCGAACTTCACGGCGAAACGCGGATTCAATCTGAGTTTCAATCTGAAAATGCATAAACAGCGGCACTTCGCCCTGATATAACTTAACGCGATGCGCAAAATCCGGACGGAATTGCTGAATATAAACCTTGGCTTCTTCAAAGATACGCGGGTTGTCGATCAGGATCTCGCCGACGTCGCGGCGCAGATAGTCACGGATTGCCCGGAATACCACGTTGCTTTCCTGATGAATCAAAAACGGAGAAGGGCGTTTTTCAGCTTCTTCGGTAATAGCAGACCAGTGCTTTAACAGCGCTTTTAAATCGTAGTCCAGCTCTTCATAAGACTTACCTACACCGGCAGTGCGAACAATTAAACCCATGCCGTCTGGCATTTCTAATTGGCCTAGGGAGTCTTTTAATTCCTGACGCTCATCACCTTCAATGCGGCGGGAAATACCACCAGCACGTGGATTATTTGGCATCAGTACCAGATATGAGCCAGCTAGGCTGATAAAAGTAGTTAACGCAGCACCTTTTTGGCCACGCTCTTCTTTATCAATCTGAATAATAACTTCCTGACCTTCTTTAACTACTTCTTTAATGTTTGGACGACCATCGAAGCTGTAACCAGAGGGGAAGTATTCGCGGGAAATTTCTTTCAGGGGTAAAAAACCGTGACGGTCAGCGCCGTAATCAACAAAAGCGGCTTCTAAACTGGGCTCAACCCGGGTAATTTTACCTTTGTAGATGTTAGCTTTTTTTTGTTCATGGCCCGGGCTTTCTATGTCCAGGTCGTACAGTTTCTGGCCATCGACCAGTGCAACGCGGATTTCTTCTTCCTGCGTGGCGTTTATTAACATTCTTTTCATCGTGAGTGACTCGCATTTTGCAGCCACAACGCAGCCCTACGGGCGTCTGCGTGTTCAGACGTTATCAAACACTAGTGGGTGCAGTCTCACGACTGGAATGTCTGAAGAAACCAAATTGTCACTGCGCATACCGCTTGATGTCGTTGCACAGTCTATGCTGTTTTCATTTTCGGATCTGAAACACATCGCCTTCCGGCGCTGCGTTATAGCAATATCTTTTATGCTCTGGTTGACCGGAACTCATGTTTTGCCGCTATTGATAACAGATTACGCAACATTATCTCAGGCAAATGGCGTTTGGTTTACGCTGGGGTATAAAAAACGTTGGTTTTCACCACGATTTCGGTATGATCAGTCCCCCAAGCGCTGCCGCACAAATTCTCTTACGTCACTTTGAGCGCCCTAATTGCCAGTTTTTGGCAGAATTAGCGGGTGGATTATCCCACTAATATGCAGCCGATAGCAACTGAAATCTAATATTAGCAGAGTATTCAAAACCCATGACTGATGAAATCAAGTTACCTGTGCAAATAATTGAAATAGAACCTGATTTTATTGGTCAGCGTATAGACAACTTTTTACTTGCGCGGCTCAAGGGCGTGCCCAAAAGTGTTATTTATCGGGTTTTACGAAAAGGTGAGGTGCGAGTGAACAAAAAGCGCATCAAACCTGAATATAAGCTGCAGCAGGATGATGTAGTCCGTATTCCGCCGTTTACTGTTGCGGCCGAAGGGGAACCGATTTCCGTTAAACTGGCGATGGTAAAGAATTTAGAGCAACATATTTTATTTGAAGATAACGACTTAATCGTGCTGAATAAACCGTCAGGAATGGCTGTTCACGGAGGCAGTGGGCTGCAGTTTGGTGTGATAGAGGCACTACGGGCATTACGGCCGTTGGCCAAGCATTTGGAATTGGTACACCGGTTGGATCGTGATACATCAGGCTGTCTGCTTATTGCAAAAAAACGCTCAGTTCTAACCCATTTGCATGAACAATTACGCAATAAAACGGTGGAAAAGAAATACTGGGCGCTGGTGGCCGGAGATTGGGACAATAAAGTGCGCAAGGTTACTGAGCCGCTGAAAAAAAATACCCTGCAATCTGGTGAGCGTGTGGTGCGGGTTGATGAAAAAGACGGTAAACCATCTGAAACCCGTTTTCGGATTTTACAGCGTTACCAGCAAGGCACCTTGGTAGAGGCGTTTCCGGTTACCGGCCGTACTCATCAAATACGTGTTCATACTGCCTGTAAAGGTCATCCTATCGCCTGTGATGATAAATACGGCGACAACACCTTTACCGGCCAAATGCAGCAAATTGGTTTGAACAGATTATTTTTGCACGCAAAGACACTGAGCTTTATGCATCCGATGACCGAGACGACTATGCGGGTAGAAGCGCCGCTGGATCCTAGCCTTGAACAGGCACTGACGAAACTGACGAGAAAATAGCGCGATGCAACAGGTACAATCAAACGGCGTTTCACTGGTGATATTCGATTGGGATGGCACCGTTATGGATTCCATTGGCCGTATCGTTTCATCCATGCAAGCGGCCGCTCACAAAGCAGAGTTAATAGTACCCAGTGACTTTGCGGTAAAGCAGATTATAGGTTTGAGTCTCGACCCGGCATTCAATACATTATTTCCGGGCATTAATGATGAAAAGCGTCAGCAGTTGTTTCAGTATTACCGTGATCATTATGTTATCCATGACACTACGCCGACACCATTATTTGATGGTGTTGAACAGGTGCTGCAGCAGTTAAAAGCACAAAATGTGATGTTAGCGGTAGCAACGGGTAAAGCGAGGCAGGGGTTAAGACGGATGTTTGCCGAAACAGGGCTGGAGAAGTACTTTGATACCAGCCGTTGCGCCGATGAAGCACAATCGAAACCACACCCGGATATGTTACAGCAGATCCTGCAAGAACTTGATATTAAAGCAGAGCAGGCCGTCATGGTTGGCGATACCAGCCATGATATGAAAATGGCTCAAGCTATTAATATGCCGCGCGTTGGGGTCACGCATGGTGTTCACGGCCGTGAAATATTAAGCCAATTTGCGCCAACAGCTATTATTGATTCGATACCGCAGTTGCTGCATGTACTTTAGCTAAGCAACAGGTTAACACCTTCGTTCAGTAATAACTGATTCAGCCTAATCAGTGGTAAGCCAATAAGGCTGTTCGGATCCTCACCACTGAGTTTGGTAAACAGGCTGATACCCAGGCCTTCGCTTTTGAAGCTACCCGCGCAATCAAAGGGTTGCTCTTTTTCGATGTAGGCGGTGATTTCGGCATCCGATAAAGTGCGAAAGCTGACATCAAAAGGTTCAACAACAACCTGAGCATTACCGGTATGCGCGTTAATCAACGCCAAGCCAGTGAGAAACGTCACGGTATGGCCACTAAAGCGCTTTAGCTGTGCGACGGCATTGGTAGCATTGTGTGGCTTGCCAATAATGTCATTATTAAATACGGCAACCTGATCAGAGCCAATCACCAGGCCTTCAGTTAACTGCGTTGCCACCGCCCGGGCTTTCGCTTCGGCCAAACGTTGTACCAGTTGTATTGCGGCCTCACCGCGAAGAGGAGTCTCATCAACGTGGGGTTTGATACAAAAAAAGCTGCTAGTAAGTTTGGATAGTAACTGTTGCCGATATATTGACGTTGACGCCAGGTACAGCGGCGGAACCGTGCAGTAAGTCATGGATTAATAGCCTGATTAAGCAGATTGTGCCGTACTATAAACAGAATGGAAAAAATGCGCGATAAAAACGACAAAAATCTGCCAGATCCCTTTGACAGTAAGGGGGGGCTTCTATATGATGCGCGCCTTATGCAAAAAGTAAAAATGCCCGTTACTATAGATCCGGTTAAAGCCGCGCAAAAGCGCTCAGACTACGATGGTTTTATCCCTCTGGTCACTTTAACCCGGTTAAGCGAAAGTTTGCTGGAACCAGCAGGCGACGTGACGGTACGAGTTGAATGCGGTACTGACCAGCAAGGCCTGACTGTAATACAAGGCAGTGCTTCTTGCGAAGTGAGTGTAACCTGCGAACGTTGTGG
>JBFKFH010000054.1:0-15687 GCA_041618685.1 Rheinheimera sp. | reverse complement strand
TATCTACCTTACTAATGATAGTAGGTGCCGAAGAATAAATTACTGAACGGTTATCAGCTGACCACCCTACATTACCTGGCAATGTACCAGTGACGTTTACCAGCATCTTTAGTTCTCTATTCGTCAAGTCAAGTAACCACAGTTGGGCTGAACTTCCTGAACCTCTGACAAAAGCCAGTTTAAGTCCATCAAATGAAAATCTCGCAGCATAATCTCCAAAGCTACTTGGTGGCGGCGTGGTTAGCTGTTCAGGATTACCACCTGTCAGCGGTTTCATCATTAATACCATTTGTCGGTTAGCATTCATTGTGGGGTAAATTAAATACTTTGAATCGTGTGACCAAGACACCCGAGACGATGGTGAATTTTCTCCACATGCTGTCAATTCAATATCATTAGCAACTGAAAATGTACTTTTATTAAAATCAGCCAATCTGATACTGCAACGTCCATCGACATAATAACGATGATAGGCAATTTTCTTCGTATCCGGGCTAAACGCAGCGCCCAAGCTGCTATAGGTATTTTCTGTTAATTGAATGCGTTTGTGCTCTACTAAATCTTCCAGCATTAAGACAGTGACATTTTCATTTCCGGGGCTGGCATAGCTGTATAGCAGATATCGTTCATCTTCGGTCACATTATGATAAAACTCTAAACCATCCAAAGATGTAATTGGGGTGTATCGCAGTAATTGTACGGCAGCTTGTCCAGTATCAGCTGCTTTATCTTGCCATAAATACCAGACTAGACTGAACAGCGAAATAGCCAAAAAGGCGAGGGCCAGCTGTACTTTTTTGCTCAAGGACGTCGTGTTGGCAATGTCGTTCTGTTGTGACAACTCAACATTGATTGGCTGCTGTGCCACAATTTCAGATACCGCCGCGACAAATCGATATCCCCGTTTAGGGATGGTTTCGATATATTTAGGTTCACGGGTATCATCGCCCAAGGCGACACGTAGCACCCGGATAACACGGGTAACCCGGCCATCAGACACATCACGAATGCCCCAGACATCCAGCAGCAGCTCGTCTTTGGTTACCAGCCTGCCGGCATTAACGATAAAATAATTGGCTACCTTTTGTGAAAGGTTATCCAGATCTGCCGTCGCGCTCACTTTGCCGTCAGCGTCAAACTGCACCAGTTTGTCCTGTTCAGGTAAATACTGCCACTCACCTACCTGTAAGTGGTGGTTGGGTTTTATCGTCATCGGCTCAGACAAGAGATATTATTCTTCTGTACATTCGGACATTACCCGCATTTCAACTGAAATGGCTGGCAATAACAATACGTTAAAGCAATTTTGTGCCTGTGTGTAACCTGTTTTTAACGAAAAAGGCTGTAAAGATACCTGGTCAGGCATCGCTCGCACCAACGAATTGATACCCTGCAGCTGATGGTAACGGCTAAACACGCTTAACGCACCGGTGGAGCCGGTTAAACCAATCGCCTTATTGTCATCGCGCCCCAGCCAAATGGTGGTCAGGGTATCTTGATCAAAGCCACTGAACCAGCTATCCCGGTAGTCGCTTGAAGTGCCGGTTTTTCCGGCAACCACTACGCCTGGAAACACTGACTGCAGTGACTTTGCCGTGCCTGTTCTGGCCGCCTGCATCAGCGCATATTGCAGCAGATACACTTCTTGTTCATTGTAGCGTCGCGTTAACTGATGCTCCCTGCTATACAGCGCATGGCCGTTGTTATCGGTTACCGCCTGTACGGTGGCAAGTTGCTGATGCAGGCCGTTGTTGGCAAGGGTCTGATAAAGCTGGGTTACCTCTAACGGGCTAAGTTCTATTGCGCCGAGCAACGCCGCCGGGTGCAGTTTTAGTTTTCGCCTTAAACCGAGTTTGCGTAAGCCGTCACTGACAGCAGGCAATCCCAGCTGTAATCCCAGACGTACAGTGGGTACATTCAGCGAGTTTGCCAGCGCATCGATAAGCGACACTGGCCCACGATATTGCTGGTCAAAGTTCTTTGGCTGCCAGTCCTGTTCATTGCTGCGCAGCCGTATCGGCACATCTTCTAACTTGGACGCCAAGGTAAAACGGCCGCGTTGAGACAATGCCTCTAAGTAGATAACCGGCTTGATAATACTGCCAATCTGACGTTTGGCATCGACCGCCCGGTTAAAGCCACCCTGCACACCATCCTTGCTGCCTACCATGGCAATAATTTCAGCTTGCTGGTAGTTGGCAACAACCATAGCGGCCTGCAGCTCCGGTGCCAGTCCGGCTAATTGTTGCGCGACAGCCTGTTCCGCCGCGCGCTGCGCCTGGGTATCCAGATAAGTAAACACTTTAATACCCTGGTCTTTATAACGGGCATCAATGCTTAACTGGCGTAATTCATCTTTTACAGTATCCAGATAAGCTGCAAAACCGGTATTCAGATATTGTCCGCGCGGGATCACAGTAACGCTTTTACGCACTGCCTTTTCGTATTGTGCTCGGTCTAACAAATGCTGCTCAAACATCAGCCGCAGCACCAGATCACGCCGCTGTTGCGCCCGCTCAGGGTAGCGGCGCGGGTCAAAATACGATGGGCCTTTTAAAATACCTATTAGCAGCGCATATTCTTCCGGCTGCAGTTCAGTTAAAGGCTTGCCAAAGTAAAACCGGCTGCCAAGGCCAACACCATGAATCGCATTGGCATAATTCTGCCCGACAAACACTTCATTCAGGTAGGCTTCGAGTATCTGATCTTTATTAAATCGATAATCCAGTACCAGTGCTATCAGCGCCTCGTTCACTTTGCGCCATAGGGTACGCTCGCTGGACAGAAACATATTCTTTGCCAACTGCTGTGTTAGCGTCGAGCCCCCCTGCACCGTGCGCCCGGCAACCAGATTTACCCACAGCGCCCGCAATACGGACAGGGGTGATACGCCGTGATGATGATAAAAATCACGATCCTCTACCAGCAGAAGGGTGTCTTTAAATAATTCAGGCACCAGCTCAAGCTGCACCAGTTCCCGATCTTCTTGCGTCGCCGCTACCAAATGTTCAATCAGTTGTGGTTCTAAGCGGGCAAAATTAACCGGCTCTTTTTGGTCGCGTTGCATAATGCGGTTAATACCGCTGCGATTAAATTCAACACTGAATAACTGAGCCGCCTCGTAGCCATTTATATAGGTAAAAGAGCGCCGGTAAACGGTGACATGATTGCGGGATACACTGTACTGCCCGGCAGCCGACAGGGCGGCATTACGTTGATACTGTAAACTGTCCAGCTGTTGGATCAGCTGCTGCTGGGTCATCACTTTACCCGGCAACAACTCCATGCTGCGGGCATAAACTTGTGCCGGCACCTGCCACTTTTGACCACTGAATTTTTTACTGATTTTGCTATCGAGGTATATCAGATAAAACGCCAATACCAGCAATATCAATAAGGCTAATTTGACCGCGAACACCAGCCCACGTTTGCACCAAGAAGCGATAGATTGGTGTATGGTTGCCGGTTTACTGCGGCCTTTGCTTGTTTGCTTGCTCATTTTAGCATCGCCTTTTTAGTTTTCGTTGTAGGCATTGCCTGCGCCGGGTCTTCCGGCCAATAGTGTTTAGGATAGCGCCCGCGCATTTCTTTTCGCACATCATGCCAGGCATTTTGCCAGAAGCTGGCTAAATTTTGTGTTACCTGCAGCGGCTGTCTCGAGGGTGACAACAGTTCGACTGTCATATTAATGCTGTTATTTAATAGCATTGGTGACTGCATCTGACCATACATTTCCTGAACCCGTACTGAAAGCCGCGGCCCGCCCGCTGCCAGATAATCAATACTGATACGCGAACCGGTTGGGGCTTGCCATTGGGTTGGTAACAGTTGATTCAGTTGTTGCTGCTGCTGATAACTTAATTGTTGCTGTAAGGCTTCGAATAATGGCAGTTGTAACAGCGCAGCACTTTTGCTGATTGTTGCAAGATAGCCGCCTAACCAATCGGCTAAACCCGCCAGCAGCGCCGGTTCAGACAAATCAGGCCAGCCCGCATCAGGCTGGTACTGTCGTAATAACTCAACACGGGCCCGCAACTGCAGTGCCGCGTTACTCCAGTTCAGACACGCCAACCCCTTAGTTGCAATGTAGTTTTGCCAGGCATACTGTTTCTGCTCAGCAGTTAACTGCAGCGTGGCAGGCTTTGCCGCCAGCTGACACAGGCCAAAATTCAGCTGTTGCTCGGTAAAAAAACTGCCGGTTTTGTCATCCCAGAAGGTTTGCGTTTGCCATTTCAGTCCTGTTTTCCAGTCAGCAATAACAGCGTCAGGCGTTATGCTAAGCGCATGATAAATCCGGTTCTCGCGATCAAACTGCTGCAGATGTAATGCAACCAGCCAGGGTTGCCCGGTCAGGCTATGGTTATCCTGCAACATCGCACCAATACCATTGGCCAGCTGATACCCTTTGCCGCGTTGTTTAGCCAGCCGATCCGGGAAGGCGCGCAATGCCAGAATTGGCGCTAATTCCAGTGGTAACGGTTCTGACAACTGACAACCCAATAACCGGGCAAAACGTAATGCCTGTTGCCACTGCGCCGGTAAACTGGTTTTCACCCGGCCTAGCAAACTATAAATGTCACCCTGCAGTACCCGGCTGTCTTCGAGCAGCGCAGCCAGCAAGCAAGCCAGTGCTGTGGCGCCACGATAACCTTGTTGCTGCAACACTTTGGCGTGCAGTAGCATTGCAGCGAACCGGGGTTCAGTGCCTAATTGATGCGCATTGCGCCCTGTTTTGGTTATCACGCCTTTACTATCGATAAAGCCAAGCTGACGCAATAATTGCTCGGCCACGGCCAAATGCGCCGCTGGAGGCGTTGTCAGCCATTTTAAATCACTAATTTGACAACCCCAGGCGGCGACCTCTAACCGAAGTGCGGTTAAATCACTGATCTCAATTTCTGCTGCCTCGAATCTGGCGCGGCGCTGCCATTTTTCGGCCGTATCTAATCGGTAGCAGTACCCGGCAGATAAACGTCCAGCGCGTCCGGCGCGCTGAATAGCTGCCGCCTGGCTGATTGCTGCGGTGATTAATGTACTCATGCCCTGACGCGGGTTAAAGCGGCTTTGCCGGCACAGGCCGCTGTCAACCACGACAGTGATACCATCAATGGTTAAACTGGTTTCAGCCAGATTCGTCGACAATACAACCTTACGCATACCCGGCGGTGGAGCGGCAATCGCGGCTTGTTGCTGCGCCAGTGTCAGGCTGCCCAGCAGTTTGTGCAGTTGTACCTGAGCAGGCAATCCGCGCTGTTCTAGCAGCTGCGCTGTTTGATTGATTTCACTTTGTCCGGGTAAAAATACCAGAATGTTACCGGCATGCTTTTCCAGCGCCAGCTGCACCAGGCGCGCAATCTGCACCGAGAGCGGCTGACTATCCGGTACGGCATATTCAACCGACACCGGATAACTGCGGCCTGAACTTTCCAGCACAGGTGCATCCAGCTCGGATGCAAGCTGAGCCATATCCAGCGTGGCCGACATAATAAGCAGCTGTAACTGCGGGCGCAGTTGCTGCACTTCCAGACACAACGCTAACGCTAAATCCGCGTGCAGTGATCTTTCATGAAACTCGTCAAATAAAATCAGATCGAACGCGCTAAGTTCCGGATCATGCTGCAGTTTGCGTGTCAGAACTCCTTCGGTGACAATAAGCAAGCGGGTTTTATCACTCTGCTGATTATCCTGACGGATCTGATAGCCAACTGTCTCACCAACAGCTTCGCCCAGCTGTGACGCCAGGTAGGCGGCAATACTTTTCGTCGCGAGTCGCCTGGGCTCCAACATTAGCAATTTTTTGTTACTAAAATCAGCGTGTTGAAGCAGATATAATGGCAGATAAGTAGACTTACCAGCACCCGGAGGTGCTGATAAAATCACTTTATTATGCTGCTGCAGTAACTGCAGCAGTTGAGGTAATATTTCAACAACAGGTAACACAACTTAACCCGACAGAAACGGCAATGTGACCAGCTTAGCCTGTTTTAGCACACTAAACCCGGTATTGTTCAGCTCAGGCTTCGCCCAATAAAATAGCACTTATCGTACGAATACCCTGTCCGGTTGCACCCGCTGCCCAATACGCTGAATTGCTATTGTTAAATGCAGCGGCTAAGTCAAAGTGCAGCCAGCCTTTACCGTCATTTGGCACAAAGCGGCTTAAAAAGCCCGCCGCATTGCTCGCACCGCCAGCACCACCGCCTTTTACCGGCCGGCTGTTTGCTGTATCCGCATAAGCGGACGGACATTGTTGCTGATGCCATTGCTCCAGTGGTAATTGCCAGGTGAGCTCCTGCACCTGCTCTGCGTAAGCCAGCGCTTTTGATGCCAGCGGCTTATCCAGTGCAAACAGGGCATTGTACTCAGCACCCACTGCTGTCATCGCAGCACCGGTCAGCGTTGCGGCATCAATAATTAAACCGGCGCCCGATTCAGCGGCACACATCAGCCCGTCAGCCAATACTAAGCGCCCTTCGGCATCGGTGTTGACAACTTCTACCGTGGTGCCGTTTTTGTAGCGGATAATGTCACCAAGTTTATAGGCATTGCCGCTTATTAGGTTTTCTGCGCAACATAAAATAAGCTGCACACGTTGCTGCAAGCCTTGCAATATTGCCAGTGCCAACGCGGCAGTTACCGTCGCGGCTCCGCCCATATCACACTTCATTGCCAACATGCTTTCAGTCGCTTTTATTGAGTAGCCGCCACTGTCAAAGGTAATTCCCTTGCCAACCAGCGCTGCACTAACCGGCGCGTCAGCCTTTCCTGTTGGGTTGTAATCCAGCACCAGCATGGCAGGTTTACGGGCACTGCCGCGACCGACTGCATGTAAGCCATTCCAGCCAGCAGCCAGTAGTTGCTCATCCAGCAGTACCTGACTTTTTACCGTGCCGGTTGCAGCCACACTGTTTATAAATGCCGCGGCCTGCTCTGCTAATTGTTGCGGGTACAATTCGTCCGGCGTCTGGTTAGTCAATTGCTTAGCCCAGTCAAAACAACGTACCAGCTGCGCCAGCTGCGTCATCGTCGCATCATCGCCACAAAATTGAACGCCTGCTTGCTTCTTTGCACTGCAAAAACCCTGATAAAACGCCCACTGCAGTTGCAATGTCCAGCCTTCACCATTCAGCTGTACCTGGTTCAAACCCAGACTTTCTAAACTACGCGCGGCTTTTTGCACTGTTCGCTGTGCATCCTTGCCATCAAGGTGAATTTGAAACCCCTCGGCTACTGGCGTTAACAACGCCTTACCCCATTTAGTGTCTGCATTGGCTTGTTGTAACTTAATTTGCACCACGTCTGTCATATCTCACCCTTTGCTGATAAGTGTTGCGTGCTATGAAAGCGAGTGTACCACATGACTTTACAGACGGAATATCAGCGCGTTATTTTGCTGCTGCTACAAGGCCAATTACGCCCCTGGCATCAGTGCGTGAAAAAAGATGACGCGACTGCAGGCAGTCTGTATACTTCCGCGTCTTTTTAAATCTGATTGCGATGCCAGCAATATTCTGCTATCTATAGCCGCCATATTTTTTGCTTGGCATTATACAGGAGATGATTATGCCAGAGGGCAATACTACCAAAACGCTGGGTTTACTCGCCCTTGCAGGCGTAGCGCCATACCAGGAAGCTGTCGGGGAAGAGTATATGAACCCGAAGCAACTGGAACATTTCCGCCGTATTCTCGACGCCTGGCGTCAGCAACTGCGTGAAGAAGTTGACCGTACCAAGAACCATATGGCAGACGAAGCGGCTAATTTTCCTGATCCGGTAGACCGTGCTGCTCAGGAAGAGGAATTCAGTTTGGAGCTGCGCGCTCGCGATCGTGAGCGTAAGCTGCTGAAAAAAATTGAGAAAACGCTTCAGAAAATCGAAGATGAAGATTTTGGTTTCTGCGACACCTGCGGTATTGAAATTGGTATCAAACGCTTAGAAGCCCGTCCTACGGCTGACATGTGTATCGATTGCAAAACCTTAGCAGAAATCAAGGAAAAACAACTGGGCGGTTAACATGCCCATGCTGTCCCCCGCTTATATCGGCCGGTTCGCGCCCTCGCCTTCCGGCCCGCTTCATTTCGGTTCCCTTATTGCAGCGGTTGGCAGCTACCTGCAGGCACGAAGTCAGCATGGCCAATGGCTGGTGCGGATGGAAGATATAGATACACCACGTATGGTCGACGGAGCTGACAGCGACATATTGCGTACGCTGGAACAGTTTGGCCTGCACTGGGATGGCTGCGTGCTGTACCAAAGCCAACGACTGGAACGTTACCAGCACATTTTTTCCCAACTACAACAACAGCAACTGCTCTACGGTTGTCAGTGCAGCCGTAAAGATATTAGCCAGCTCGGTGGTAGCTATAATAACCGTTGTGCCGGGTTACACTTACATACTGGTACTCTGAGCTGGCGGTTACGTAGTTGTAATGTGCAGCAGCAGTTTACTGATCTGGTATTTGGCGAACAGCAGATAGCAGCATCACTGGCACATGAAGACTATATTGTAAAACGCCGTGATGGCTTGTTTGCCTATCAGCTGGTTGTTGTGGTGGACGATATTGACCAGGGTATCACTGAAGTGATCCGTGGCGCCGATTTGTTGCAAATGACGCCCCGCCAGCAAGCACTTTGCCGGCTACTTGACGCCCAGGTGCCAGCGTACGGGCATTTACCGTTGGCAGTTGTGGCGCCGGGGTTTAAGCTCAGTAAACAAAACCATGCCGCCGCCATCAGCCAGTGGCCAGCGCCACAGGTGATTAATAATGTTTTGCGTTTTTTGGGCCACCCGCCACCGCAAGAATTACAACGTGCACCGGCGGCGGAACAACTTAGCTGGGCGGTAAACCACTGGCAATTGGCTAAGGTGCCGGCGCTAATGGAAATAAACAACACAGAATTTGGTTAAGCATCGGCTGTTACATTCTTTTTTCTACGCCGCTGCGGTATTATTAGACGTTTTTTAAAAAGTACAGCAACAGGCTGTTCTGCGCAGGAGAATTATCATTATTTCGCGAGTGTTAGATTTTTGCCGCCGTACCTTTGGGCCTAAAGCCAAAACCGGTAAAGCCGCAACAAGCAATAAAGCTGCTACTGATACCAAAGCTAAACCGGCTCCCCGAGTCGCAGCGGGCGCCAGCCTGTTGCCAGCCGTGCAGCGTTTAAGCCGGGATCAGCATGCCATTTCACGCAAAGATATCAGCCCGAACGCACTAAAAGTGCTTTATCGGCTCAAAGATGCTGGTTTCGATGCCTATCTGGTTGGCGGCTGTATCCGTGATTTAATGCTGGGTATAAAGCCAAAAGATTTCGACGTGGTCACCAATGCTCATCCGGATCAGGTAAAGCAGGTATTTCGCAACTGCCGCCTGATTGGCCGGCGATTTCGCCTGGCCCATGTGGTGTTTGGCCGCGAAATTATCGAAGTGGCTACTTTTCGTGGCCATCACAGCGGTGCTGACGATGAAGCCGAAACCGCACCAAAATTAAAAACGGCCAGCTTAAGCGACCACGGCCAGATCCTGCGTGACAATGTTTATGGCACTATCGAAGAAGACGCCGAGCGGCGTGATTTCACCATAAATGCGTTGTACTACTCAGTAAATGACTTTGCAGTTTATGACTTTGCCAATGGCAGCCAGGCGATAGCAGCGCGTAAGATTGAATTGATTGGCGACCCAGAAACCCGGTATCGGGAAGATCCTGTGCGGATTTTGCGTGCTATCCGTTTTGCTACCAAGCTGAATATGCAAATTGCACCCGCTACGGCTGAGCCAATACCTCAGCTGGCCGTGATGCTAAAAAACATACCGCCACCGCGTTTATTCGATGAACTGGTCAAATTGCTGTTAGCCGGTAAAGCCTTCGACAACTTTATGCTGATGCGCGAGACTAAAGTGCTGAAACAGCTGCTTCCCCAGTTGGATAAGCTAATTAAACAGGAACCAGAAGGTAAAGCATTTCAGCTGGCGACCAAAGCGTTACAGGATACCGATGCCAGAGTCGATGCTGACAAACCGGTAACACCGGCCTTTATCTTCGCTGCGTTGCTGTGGTACCCGGTAGAACTGCGCAGCCAGACACTGGTCACTGACGGTTTAAGCGAAATTGATGCGATGAACATCGCCATGACAGAAGTGCTGGATGACGTAATACGTACTATCGCCATTCCCAAGCGCTTTACGCTGGCGATGCGGGATATTTGGGCGCTGCAAAGCCGCTTAACCAAACGGGCCGGCCGGCGTGCGTTTAAATTGCTGGAACAACCTAAGTTTCGTGGTGCTTTTGATTTTTTACAACTACGGGCAAAGGCTGAAGACGGCAATCTGACTGAATTGGCGTTGTGGTGGGAACGTTTTCAGTTTGCTGATGAAGCCAACCGATTGCAGTTGATTAACCAGCTGGGTAAAGAAGGTATCGACAAGGGTCCACGCCGGCGTCGCACCTACAAGCGTAAACGCACTGCAGAATAATGACGATGGTACGCTGTTATATTGGCCTCGGCGCGAATCTGGCGCAACCGGTTCAGCAACTGCAGCACGCAGTGCTGGCGCTTGGTCAGCTGGCACAGACAACGCTGATTACGGTTTCCGCATTCTATGGCTCTAAACCAATGGGGCCACAGGATCAACCTGATTACGTTAATGCCGTTGCAGCTATTGATACCAGCTTAACCGCCGAGCAACTGCTGCACAGTTTGCAGCAGATTGAACAAACGCAAGGCCGCCAGCGCAAAGCCGAACGCTGGGGAGCCCGGACACTGGATTTGGATATTCTATTGTACGGCGACGCCACAATCCAAACAGAGCAGTTAACTGTGCCACATTATGGTATGCGCGTACGTGAATTCGTGTTGTATCCATTGTATGAAATTGCCCCTCATCTTTGCTTGCCGGACGGCACTGTATTGGCCTCTTTACTTACGCAGGTGCCGCTGAATGGCCTGCAAAAACTTCACAGCAGTTGCAGCTGATGGCACTTTGTGCGATCTTGCGCCTCCTGCGTTAATGGTCGGATGAGAAAAAAATGGCTAAGATCACTACTGCCGTACTACAAAAAATGAAACAGCAAGGCGATAAGATCACCATGCTGACCGCTTACGACGCCAGTTTTGCCAAGCTATTTGCTGAGCAAGGCGTAGACGTATTGCTGATTGGTGACTCGCTGGGCATGGTATTACAGGGCCATAGCGATACCCTGGCGGTGACGATAAACGATATCGCCTATCATACCCGGGCCGTACGTGCCGGCGCACCTGATGCTTTCGTCATCGCAGATATGCCATTTATGAGCTACGGTACGCTGGAGCAGGCGCTGCAAAGTGTCATACCACTGATGCAGGCCGGCGCCAACATGGTTAAACTGGAAGGCGGTGACTTTTTATTGCCCACCGTCAAAGCATTAACCGAACGAGGCGTGCCAGTGTGTGGCCATCTGGGCTTAACGCCGCAATCAGTGCATGTTTTTGGCGGCTATAAAGTGCAGGGTAAAACCGAAGCTGCAGCAACCGCTATGGTCAATCAGGCCAAAGCTTTGCAAGACGCCGGCGCCCAATTGTTGGTGCTGGAGTGTATTCCTACCGCGCTGGCCAAACAGATCACTGAAGCCCTAACGATACCGGTAATTGGTATCGGTGCCGGTAATGTTACCGACGGTCAGGTGCTGGTTATGCATGATCTGATGGGGATCAGTAGCGGTTATATTCCTAAGTTCTCTAAAAATTATCTGGCCCAAACCGGCGAGATCAGAAGCGCGGTTGCCACTTACGTCAGCGAAGTGAAAAGCCAGACCTTTCCCGGTAATGAACACAGTTTCTAATGTCGATGAAAATATTATCCAGTATTGACGCGCTACGGGCACAAATTGCTGACTGGCGTAAAAGTGGCGAACGTATTGCCTTCGTGCCCACGATGGGCAATTTACACAATGGCCACCTGAAGCTGGTTGACGTTGCCAAGCGTCATGCAGACCGCGTTATTGTTAGCATTTTCGTCAACCCGATGCAGTTTGGTAAGAATGAAGATCTGGCCAGTTATCCACGCACACTGGAAGCCGATTGCAGCGGTTTAACCGTTCATGGCGCTGATGCAGTGTTCACGCCGACAGCACAAATGATGTATCCCCGCGGCCTGGACGTACAAACCTTTGTCGAAGTGCCATTGTTGGGTGATTTACATTGTGGCGCCAGCCGCGCCGGTCATTTCCGTGGCGTATCAACGATAGTGTGCAAACTGTTTAATCTGGTGCAGCCTGGTATTGCCTGTTTTGGCCAGAAAGACTACCAGCAACTGGCGATAATCCGGCAGATGGTGACTGATTTGTCGCTGCCAATCGACATCATTGGCGTTGCCACTGAGCGGGCAGCCGATGGTCTGGCGCTGAGTTCGCGCAATGGCTATTTAACCGCCGAGCAGCGGGCGATAGCACCAAAGCTGTATCAGCTGTTACAGCAATTGCGCGATAGCATTAACGCTGGTAATCATGATTACCGGGCGCTGGAGCAACAGACTAAACAGCAATTGACTGACGCCGGTTTTACGCCGGATTACATTGATATCACAGATCAGCATGACCTGACGCTGGCATCAACACCAGAGCAGAAAAAAGTGATTCTGGCAGCCGCCTGGCTGGGCAGTACACGGCTGATTGATAATCTCGAGATTTAAAAAAACCGGCATTTCGCCGGTTTTTTTCTAGTTCAGATAGCAGATCTGAATTTAGCTGCATCAATAATCGCCCACAAATGCACAATCGCGGCGATAATGGCTGGGATCACCAGAAACCACATGGCATAACCTGCCGCACATACCAAAAAGAACAGAATTGCCGCCAATATACGGCCCTGCACCAACTGCCCTAACCCAGGAATAAACACATTACAAAGTGCGGCAATAACATTGCCACCTGATCCCTGACCTGACATAAGCTTCCTCTCTGTTACTGTTTTAATGTGGCGACAAATTGCTCGGATTGCACGATCGCCCGGTTCATATCTTCAATCAGTCGATTGATATCACGCTGTACAGAACTAAATTCGCTTTTTAGCGCACCAATTGCCTTGGCATTTAGGTTGTGCTTTAAATACAAGGTATTGTCTTTTAGTGATGCCAGCACAGGTTGCATGCTTTTCTCGGCACGGCGCATGGTTTTAAGCAAACTGCTGTAAAGACGTTTAGTTTCCGCCAGCTTGCGGGCGCTGTCTTGCTTCAGCTTAGCGTTACTATACTGCTCCAGCTCATCCTGCCATTCATCAAACAACGCTTCAGCAACCGATTCTATACTGTTAATCCGCTCAGTTACCTCTGCGGCAGCTTTGCTACACGCCTGATATTCATCATCAGTAGCTTGATAAATCCGCTGTAAATCGCCGCCATCAAATTTAATCAGTGCACTAAATTGCTGTAACGCCGACTTAAACTGCTGCTGCGCGTCCTGTTGTGACTGCTGGGCTTCTTCTACCCTGTCAGACAGAATGTCGCGCTTATGCACGCCCACCTTTTCCATCGCAGAATAGTACGCAGTTTGACAGGCCGCCAAACTGCAACAGATAAAAATAGTGAATAATAGATTACGCATAACCGCAGCCCGTTGTTGTATCGTTATAAACCGATAGTAACCTGTCACAGGCGACAGAACAAACCACTGAGATCAGATCAGGCGGTCAGCTCTTTGGCCAGCTGCAATAGCTTGGGATAAAACTCTTTATCCAGCTGCGCCAGCTGATCCTGCTCTACTAACACGTCATGCAGAATTTGCTCGGTAGTCAGCGGGTTCGCCAGTACCACACGAAATACGATAGTCTCCTGCCGGTTATAACGCGCGGGCGTTAAACGGGTACGGGACACAAACGATTTACCTTCTTCACGCTGACGCTTTTGAATAAACTTGGTCAGGCCGTTTAGCAGCTCGTTAAAGCGTTGCAACTGCTCCGGGCTGGCGTTGGCCATTGCCTGCTGCACCGGTGCCGGCACATAACGATAGGTCAGCAAACACAGCTCGGGCTCTGTGATCAATTCAAAATCAATATTGTGCGCAATCAACGTGGCGAAGTAACGCGCCTTTTCCAGACTGCGGTTGATCAATATCTCGTAGCCATCACGACCTATGACCTGCAAGCAGGCATGCACCAGCATCGCCATACCGGGGCGCGAGCCTTCCAGCGTCTGGCTGCCTAAGTCTTTTGAGCCTTTACGCAGAATATATTCAGCGTGATGCTCAATAGCGTGCGCCGCAGACGGATGTTTAAATACCACCATACCTGCGCCCATGGGGACATACATTTGTTTATGCGCATCGATGGTGACAGAGTCAGCGCGCTCTATACCAGACAGCAAATGCCGGTATTTGTCAGACAACAAGGTGGCGCCGCCCCAGGCCGCATCGACATGAAAGTGACATTGGTACTGTTCAGCGATATCAGCCAGCTGATGTAACGGGTCGACATTACCGGTTTCTGTGGTGCCGGCAACACCGACAATGGCCAGCACGCGAACATTTGCGGCTTTAAGTTCCGCCATTTTTGCGGCCAGCAACGTCGTGTCAATTTTATTATTGGCATCGGTTTTAATGGCAATTAGCGATTCACGACCAATACCTAATACGTCAGCGGCTTTGCCCAGCGAGTAATGCCCTCGTTCTGATACCAGAATTGCCAGGCCATCATAACCATAGTGCTTCATGGCTTTGAACAGCCCTTCGCGTGCTATGCCTTTAAATTCACCGTCAGCTTTTAACAACCGGTTGCGTGCTATCCACAGCGCGGTAATATTGGCAATGGTGCCACCTGAGCAAAACGCGCCCAGCGAGTGATTCGCACTGTGCATCCATTTTTTGTAAAACCCATCCGCTTCGCCATATACCAGATGGTGCATCATACCCAGCACCTGACGCTCCATCGGCGTAAACGCCTTGGATGTTTCAATTTTCACCAGGTTCTGGTTTAACCCCACCATCATCTTTGACAGTGACAGCACAAAATACGGTAACGCCGACGTCATATGGCCGATAAAACTTGGCGCAGCGGTGTGCACCGAATGCGCAACCAGTTTTTGCATCAGGCTTTCAGCATAATCTGAGACAAAATTGGGCATTTGCGGAATATGGTGCATTTGAAAATCGCGTTCGATTTGCCACAACGGTTTTTCAACCGCGACAATACTTTCGCGTAAAAAGCCTGCCAGATTCTGCGACAGATTCTGCTCTATAATGCTCAGTGTAGAGTCAGGGGCTTCCGGCACCGTGAAGATGCGCCATAACGCCTCCTCTGAGGCTGTTGCCTGTCGTTTGCTCGGTTCTGTCATGCTGTTGCTACTCTGCTTATGGGTTCAGCAGTTACTATAACGGCCGGGAAAAGGCGGTCACTTTACTGCAAGCGTTAAAAAAAGTCTGCAAAAAATTATGTTGCGAACCGCTGTCGTTAAGCCGTAATTCAGCCCGCTGTTAACTGCGTAAACCAATGCCGCGGTTAATCAGATACATGGCAAAGCTAAACAACACGACAATGAACCCCAGTACAACAGCCAGCGCCAGCCACAGGCTGACATCGGTTACGCCCAAAAAGCCATAACGAAACGCATTAACCATGTACACCACCGGGTTCAGCACAGCGACCTGCTGCCAGAAACCAGGCAATAATGTCAGCGAGTAGAACACCCCGCCCAGATAGGTTAACGGTGTCAGCACAAAGGT
>JBFKFH010000053.1:0-15758 GCA_041618685.1 Rheinheimera sp. | reverse complement strand
TCGATGCATTTAACACCGCCTGTGATTCGGGTATGACGCCCAGCAGGTCTATCGACAGAATTTCTTTCACGTCTTCTACGCTAAGCATTTCGCCTTTTTCTACCCGCTCCGGGTTGTAGCGTGTTAGCAATAGGTGTTCTTTAATGGCGTCCTGGCCGTTTTCTGCCCGGCGCGATTTGCTGGATAACATGCCGAGGATCCGGTCAGAATCGCGCACTGAAGAAACTTCGGGGTTGGTAACCACTACCGCTTCGTCAGCAAAGTACAGCGCCATCATGGCACCCGCTTCAATACCGGCAGGCGAGTCGCACAGAATAAAATCGAAGTCCTTGGCCAGCTCATTTAAAACCCGTTCTACACCTTCTTTGGTCAGTGCATCTTTGTCGCGGGTTTGTGACGCGGGCAGAATAAACAGGTTGTCGGTGCGCTTGTCTTTTATTAATGTTTGTTTGAGATTCGCTTCACCGTTGATTACGTTAACAAAGTCATACACCACACGCCGCTCACAGCCCATGATTAAATCTAAATTACGCAAACCAATATCAAAGTCGATAATTACGGTTTTATGGCCTTTTAATGCCAGGCCGGTGCCAATTGCGGCGCTTGACGTGGTTTTTCCCACGCCACCTTTGCCAGAGGTGACAACAATAATTTTTGCCATCAAAAATTCCTTATACTAATTCTGCTAATACCAGTTGGTCGTCCTGCAATTTAATGCCGGCGGCCTTACCCCAAAATTCACCTTGCAGGCTTTCACTTAGCCAGTAGTTACCGGCGATAGAAACCAGTTCAGCCTGCAGGTTGTAACAAAAAATACGTTTACTGGTGTCGCCACTGGCACCGGCGATGGCTTTGCCACGCAAGGTGCCGTATATGTGAATATTGCCATCGGCAATGACTTCGGCACCGGCACCTACAGTGCCCTTGACGATCAAATCGCTGCCTTTGGCATATACCTGCTGCCCTGAGCGCACAGCCTGTTCAATAATTTTGCTGTCCATCGCCACCGCTGCAGCACTGGTTCCCGCGGTTGGAGCTTTCTTTTCGCTCGCAGCAGCTGGCGCTGGCGTTTTACTGTCTTTACCCAATTGCAGGGCAGCCAGACCGGCCTGCTGCGCCAGCTGTTTTAACTGGCTGTTGGCACCGCATACGCCAACCAGCACCAGCTTCAGCTCGGTAAACAGCTGTTTAATGGCATTAAAGTCAGGTGTTTGTCGGCATTCGGTCAGGTTAAGAACAATAGGCGCCTGATAAAAAAACGCCGGGGCCTGCGCCAGTTTCTGGCTTAGCTGTGTCTGTAAAACACTGACACTGAGATCGGGGCAGGAGAGTACCGATAAAGGAAAGAGACTACCTTTTAGTTCCAAAGTTTGATCTGACATAATTGTTTCTGTGCGCACTTATTATAATTTGTCGCTGGTGCGGTTCAGGCCATGCCAGACCGCGCTTTTATTTGCTTTGCCGCTGGTTGGCGGGTACGCAATAACAAGGCTTCATGTTATAGTTTAGGCCTTCGTTAAGCAAGGTTGAGGCGTGGTTTTATTCAATGCTGTGTGCCGTGTATAAAAGTCTGAAAAAAGACAGTACCTATCTGTATGTTAAGCAGCGTGATGACTTCTCGGCAGTGCCGGAAGCGTTGCTGAAAACCTTTGGCACTCCCGTGCTGGTTACCATTATTAATTTAGCTAAACGGGAACATTTGGCGCTGGCAGATATCGATAAGGTACAGCAGCAATTACAAGAGCAGGGATTTTACCTGCAACTGCCACCGCCGGTAGATAACTTGCTGGCACAGCACAAAGCTCAGCAACGCTGATTTTCTCCTAACTTCACAGGCCCTTATTATGTTCAGAACGCTTATCGCTATTGCTACCACCGCAGTTTTCAGCGTGTCACTGCATGCTACCGAAACGAAACCCAGTTTTGCCGACTACACCGCAACATTAAAACAGGAAGCCCTGAGCAAAGGCTATGCAGCTGAATTGCTGGAGCCTGTGTTTGCTTCACTGCAGTATCATGAACGGGTAGTCAGTGCTGATAAATCACAACCCGAATTTGTTGAAACACTCAGTACCTATCTGCCAAAACGGGTTAGTGAAACCCGCATTAAAATGGCACGTGAACGCTATCAGCAATATTTGCCGCAGCTAGAGAAAATTGGCCAGAAGTATGGCGTACAGCCGCGTTTTATCGTTTCGTTATGGGGGCTGGAAAGTAGTTTTGGCCGCATCATGGGTAGCTTTTCGGTACCCTCTGCATTAGTTACGCTGGCGTATGATGGCCGGCGCGAGACATTTTTTAAGCAGGAGTTCTATCACGCGCTAGACATACTGGCACAAGGCCATATCAGCCTGGCAGATATGAAAGGATCCTGGGCGGGCGCCATGGGCCAAAGCCAGTTTATGCCAAGCTCATTTATGGCCTATGCGCAAGATGGTGACGGCGACGGTAAAATGGACATCTGGACCAATCAACTGGATGTATTTGCGTCTATCGCCAATTACTTAAAGCAACAAGGCTGGGATAACAATAAAACCTGGGGCAGAGAAGTGCTGCTGCCGTCAGGCTTTGACTTTAGTCATGCAATTGCCCGCGGGAGCCTGCAACGTACAGAGTGGCTGGCGCGCTGGGGCCAGTCACAACGCAGTATAAAAGAATGGAACGCTTTGGGTGTGCAGCGGCTGAATAATACTCCGCTGCCGCAGCGTGATATCAGCGCCGCGCTAATTCTGCCGGATGGTGAGGCTGGCCGTGCCTTTTTAGCCTATGACAATTACAAGGTGCTGATGCACTGGAATAAGTCTTATTACTTTGTTACCAGTGTCGGCTATCTGGCTGACTTGATTGTCGCTACGGAGTAAGACGCATGAGTTATCAGCATGTCGATATCAATGGTGCGGTAATTGCGTTGCCGCCGGGTAAGGTTGTCTGTATCGGGCAGAATTACCAGGACCATATTGCTGAAATGCAAAGTAAAACCGCAACGGAGGCGCTGTTTTTTATCAAGCCGGCTACGGCATTATGTGCGCTGACGCCAGGCTTTAGTATACCGGCTGGCCGCGGGGCGGTGCATAATGAAACGGAACTGGCGGTGCTGATTGCTCAGCCACTGAAAAATGCAGACGAGCAAGCCGTCGCTGCGGCTATCTGGGGCTATAGCCTGGCGCTGGATTTAACCCTGCGTGATGTTCAGGCGCAGCTTAAGCAACTGGGCCGGCCGTGGGAGATAGCCAAAGGCTTTGACCACGCGTGTCCGGTTGCTGGTTTTGTCGCAAAAGCGCAGGTAGCGCAGCCGCAGCAACTGGCGTTTGAGCTAAGCGTGAACGGCCAGCTGCGTCAGCAGGGTAATACCGCACAGATGATACGTGGCATTAATCAGCAAATCAGTGAAATGAGCCAGCATTTTACCTTGCTGCCAGGCGACATCGTACTTACCGGCACACCGGCAGGCGTAGGGCCACTGCACAGTGGTGATATCCTGCAATTGCAGCTGGCAGATTATTTTACCGTTAACAGCAGAGTAAACTGAGTATGGCTTTAACCGAACGCTATTGGGAAACCAAAACGCTGGCTGAAATGAACACGGAAGAATGGGAGGCACTGTGCGATGGCTGCGCCAAGTGTTGCCTGAATAAGTTTATTGACGATGATGAAGACGAAGGCCCAACCGCTGTGCTGCATCAAGATGAACAGGTGCATTACACCAACATTGCCTGTCGCTATCTGAACAGCCATAAATGCGAGTGCACAGAATACAGTCAGCGCACTGTGCTGGTGCCGGATTGCATTGCACTAACCCGGGACAACCTGAAAGACATTTTCTTCATGCCAACCAGCTGTGCCTACCGTCGTTTGCATGAAGGCCGGGGCTTGCCACATTGGCACCCATTACTGAATGACGGCAAAAAAAGTCTGATGCATAAAAAACAGATGTCAGTGCGCAATAAAACCATTTCTGAGCTACAGGTAAACATGGACGATTTTGAAGACTTCATCGTACGCTGGCCGCTAAACGATTTGGACTAATCCTTACCCTTGATACCGGGGATGTTACTTTGTCACTTTTACAATATAGCCAACAATTGCTGCAACATTTTAGTCCAACCACAGTGCAACTGATCATCAGCGTGCTGATGGTGTTGCTGTATTTTATTATCAGCCGCCGGGTTGCGCCGGTGCTGTATCAGGTTATTGCCAGTAGCCGGTTAAAAGCCGAAATGAACAAACGCGCGACGGTGGTGTTTCACATTCTGTTGGTATTACTGCTGGTAGTGCTGTTAAGTATTGTCTGGGGCGTGGATATACGTGGCCTGCTGGTATTGGCTTCGTCCATGATAGCGGTAATCGGTGTAGCGCTGTTTGCCGCCTGGAGCTTGCTGAGCAATATTACCGCCTTTTTTATTCTGCTAGGGCAAAAAGCCTTTGCTGAAGGCATGGACGTGCGGGTGATTGACGGCGCTAATCATCTGGAAGGGCGTATTGTAGAAATTAACTTGTTTAGCACGGTGTTACGCACCAAGGACAACGAACAGGTGATCTACCCGAACAACTTGCTAATTTCACGACCGGTAGTCATATACCCGAAGAAAAGCCGTAAGGTGGTCAACACAACGGCGGCAGAAAAAGCCCAGCGCTGGCGGCGTAAGGTATTGACCGGACAGAAAAATGCATGATTTTTTCGTGACAGCTTTCATGGCGGCTGCTACATTCGGCAAAACGCAATAATGACCCTAACGCTATGCTAACCTGATGCGCTTAAAACAGATCAAACTGTCCGGCTTTAAGTCCTTTGTTGACAGCACCAGTGTGCCATTTCCACTGCAAATGACTGCCGTGGTCGGGCCTAATGGTTGCGGCAAATCGAATGTCATAGATGCAGTGCGTTGGGTGCTGGGTGAAAGCTCGGCAAAAAATCTGCGTGGTGATGCCATGACTGACGTGATTTTTAATGGCTCAACACACCGAAAACCGGTGTCACAGGCGTCTGTCGAACTGGTCTTTGAAAACACCGAAGGCCGGTTGGCCGGGGGCTTAGCCGACCGCAGTGAAATCTCCATCAAACGTATCGTTACCCGTGATGCGCAATCAAATTACTTTTTAAACGGCACTAAATGCCGCCGCCGCGATATTACCGATATTTTCCTTGGCACCGGCCTAGGCCCGCGCAGCTACGCCATCATTGAACAGGGCATGATCTCGCGGTTAATTGAGTCTAAACCGCAAGAACTACGGGTAGTGATTGAAGAAGCGGCCGGTATTTCCAAATATAAAGAACGGCGGCGTGAAACAGAGAACCGCATTAAACATACCCGGGAGAATCTGGACCGGTTAGCTGATGTACGTGAAGAGCTGGGCAAAAACATTGAAAAGCTTAAACGCCAGGCAACGGCAGCACAGCGCTTCAAAGAGTTAAAAGCACAGGAGCGCAGGCTAAAAGCCGAGCTAACTACCATTAAATGGTTGCAGTTTAGCAATCGTTATAATGAACTTGAGCAACAACTGCAGCAAAAACAGACCGCGCTGGAAAAATACCAATCGCAGGAGTTAGGTGATCAGCGTGTGTTGCTGGAGTTAAAGCAGCAGGCGCAGGATGGGCGGCAACAGCTGGAACAGGTGCAAAGCCGGTTTTACCAGCTGGGCGCGACTATCAGCCGGCTGGAGCAGCAGATCTTACACCAGCGCCAGACCCAGCAAACCCTGAACGCGCAGTTACAGCAGGCCCGGCAAAGTCTGGCGCAAGCAGATGATTACATAAGCAGTGAGCTGGCGCAGCAGGATGAGTTAGAGCAGCAGTTACAGCAGGACGAACCGCAATTGGCCTTACTGCAGGAGCAACTCGAAGAGCTGTCTGCGCAATTGCAGACGCTGGAAGAAACACAACAGCAGCAACAGCAAACCTGGCAGCGTTGGCAGCAGCAGCATTTTAGCTTGCAGCAACAGCAGCAACAGCAACAACTGCAGTTGCAAAACCAGCAGCAGCTGTTACAGCAGAATCAACAGCAGCAAAATCAAGTGCAGCACGAGCTGGCTGAATTATCGCTTTATCCGTTACAGCAACGGGTAGCTGAGCTGACCGGGCAGTTTGAACGCCAAAGTGCGGAATTGTTGCAGGCTCAGCAATATTATGAGGCTGCACTACAACAGTTAAGCGAACAAGAGCAATTAACCCGCCAGCAACAAGAGCTGCAGTTGCATGCCGGTTCTGAGTTGCAAATGCTCCAACGCGAGCAACAGCGTTTGCAGCAGCAACAACAGCAACAAGATGAGCAGCAGCAACAATTACTGCAGCAATTAGTCGTGAAACCCGGCTGGGCTGCTGCGGTAGCGTTGGCTTTGGGCCAGTTACAGCACGCCAGTGTGGTGACGTCACTGCACAGTGACGTCATGACGATGGTCAGCAGTAATCGCCAGCAAGCAGTACCCGGTAGCCTGGCTGAGCAAATTCAAAGCGGGGTGTATCCGGACAGTTTTAATCAGATAATGTGTGCAATGAGTATCAGCGCCGCGCAACAGCAACAACAGCAGCTGCAACATGGCCAGTCGGTTATCTGTGCAGATGGCTATTGGTTGGGCCCTAACTGGGCATTGCTGGCCGGCGCCGAGCAGCAAGACAGTTATTTATGGCGTGCTGAGCGGCTGCAGCAGCTAGCGGCTGAAATACAGCAAGCGGAGCAAAAACTGCAACACATTACGCTGCAGGTTACTGCGCAGCAACACACAGCCGCGCAAGCGCAGCAGCAATTGCAACATGCCCAGCAGCAGTTAACTCAGAGCCAGCGGCAACAGCAGCAAGCGCAAACCGACGTATTATTGGCGGAACAGGCGTTGCAGCAGGCGCAAAAGCTGGCGCATAAACTAGGCGCAGAGTTAGCGCAGCTGCAGTTAACCCAAGCCCAACAAGAAGCCGTTATTGCCCAGCTGGAGCTGACGTTGGAGCAGATCACAGAGCAGCTGCAGTTACACGAAGTAGAGCAGCAACTGCTGCAAAGTGACAGTGGTGCACAGCAGCAACAGCTGCAGCAGGTACGGGCCCGTTTTGAGCAGCAACGCAGCGAGCAACAGCAAGTGCTGATGCAACAGAAAGTGGCCCAGCAGCAGCTGGCGACCTTGCAGCAAAATTTACACCGCAGCCAGCTGCAGCAGCGTCAATTACAAGAGCAGGTGCAATCGCTTACGGCCAAGCTACAACAGGACGATGAACCTGAATTGATACTGCAAGAGCAATTGCAGGATAGCCTGCTTCAGCGCGAAGATACCGAACAGCAGATGATTGCCCAGCAAGACGCCTTGGCTGGCATAGAGCAACAAATTCGTCAATTAGAGCAGGGCCAGCAGGGCATTATACAACTGCTAAATAAACAGCGTGCAGAGCTGGCCGAGCTACAGCTGGATGCCGAAGGCTATCGGGTACGTGCCAATAATATGCTGGAACTGTTGGGCGAACAGCAAGCCAATATGAAAGAGGTACTGGCACAGTTACCGGCTGACGCAGAAGAGGCGCAGTGGCAGCAGCAGTTGGATAAAACCACAGATGCTGTGGGGCGACTGGGGCCCATTAACCTCGCCGCTATAGAAGAGTACGAACAACAGGCTGAGCGCAAACAGTATCTGGATGCGCAGAATGATGATTTGACCGCCGCGATGGAAACGCTGGAAACGGCGATCCGGAAAATTGATAAAGAAACGCGGCAAAAGTTTAAAGACACCTTTGAGCAGGTGAATGACGGCTTAAAAACATTATTTCCGAAAGTGTTTGGTGGCGGTAGCGCCTACCTGGATTTAACTGACGACGATCTGTTGGAAACCGGGGTAACGATAATGGCGCGTCCGCCGGGTAAAAAAAACAGCACAATACATTTATTATCGGGTGGTGAAAAAGCCTTAACGGCTTTATCATTGGTGTTTTCTATTTTCCGGCTTAATCCGGCGCCATTTTGTATGTTAGATGAAGTAGATGCGCCACTGGATGATGCCAACGTGGGGCGCTTCTGTAACCTGGTGCGGGAAATGTCGGAAACGGTACAATTTATTTATATTAGCCACAATAAAATTGCCATGGAAATGGCGGCGCAGTTAATGGGCGTGACGATGCAGGAACCGGGCGTGTCGCGTGTTGTTGCTGTGGATGTGGACGATGCTGTGAAAATGGCAGCAGCCTCTTAGACAAAGGTAGCCTTATGGAACCAGAATTACGTATTGCGTTGATGATTATTGGTGCACTGATATTACTTGCATTGTTGTTGCATGGATTATGGACTGTACGCAAAAATGCTGGTCAGCCCCGGCACCGCTATTATGAAGAACAAACACCGGACAGCCTGGATAAGGCAGATGGTTTTGACGATTTAGGTGTAGGTCCGGTGCGGGTGATAAAAAAAGGCACTGCTGATGTAGCAGCAAAACCGGCAGCTGTTGCCTCCGAGCCCGTGCGCCGCAGCGAACCGGTTAAACGTGCGCCGGCGCAGCCTCGTGTTAAAGCTGAAGTGCAAACTGAATTGGCTTTTGAAGAACCCAAAGAACCAGAGCTTACTTTTTCTGCGTTGCCAGATGATGAGCTTGAATTGCCGGCGGCGACAGACGATTATCAGTTTGACGAGGAACAGGAGCAGCAAGCTGCCGCAGAAGAGCCTGCAGAAGTGTTAATTCTGTACGTATTGCTGCCAGAGACAAAAGAAATGAAAGGACCGGATTTATTATCCGCCTTGTTAACGCTGGGTTTTAAATACGGCGATATGGATATTTTCCACCGTCATCTTGATAGTGCCGGCTCTGGTGCGGTGTTGTTTAGTCTGGCCAATATGTTTAACCCAGGCACCTTTGATCTGGAGAACATTGATAAACTAGCGACCCGTGGCGTCAGTTTATTTATGACGTTGCCAGGGCCAGGTGAACCGCTGCAGAATTTTAACCTGATGCACAATGCAGCGAAAAAGCTGGCAGACGAGTTTGGCGGCCAGGTGCTCGACGGGCAGCGCAGTGTGTTAACCGTGCAAACGGTGCGCCATTACGTGGATAAAATCCGCGAGTTTCAGCGTCAACAGCTTATTCACGGATAACGCTGAAAATTACATCAGCTAAACGGCAGGCAGTAGTCCTGCCGTTTTTGTTATGGCAAACTCAAACGACGTTTTTTTCGGGCCACAATTTATGAGCGAGTCTATTTTGCAGCAAGTACAGCAGCTGCGTCAGCAATTGGAACGATACAGCTATCAATACTATGTACTGGATGATCCTACGGTACCGGATGCGGAATACGACCGATTGTACCGGCAGTTGCAGCAGCTTGAAGCGCAGCATCCTGACCTGATTAGCGCCGAGTCGCCGACACAGCGGGTGGGCGCGGCGCCATTACGTAAATTTGGCCAGATCACGCACAGCCTGCCAATGTTGTCGCTGGATAACGCGTTTGACGCTGCTGAGTTTCATGCCTTTTGTAAGCGCATGGCTGACCGGCTCGATAGTACGGAAGCCTTTAGCTTTTGTTGCGAACCTAAACTTGATGGCCTGGCGGTGAGTATTCGTTATGAAAACGGCAAGCTGGTGCAGGCGGCAACCCGCGGCGATGGTTACACCGGCGAAGATATTACCGCGAATGTGAAAACGATCCGTGCGGTACCTTTGAAACTGCAGGGCAGCGATGTGCCGGCAGTACTGGAGGTGCGTGGTGAGGTATTTATGCCGCTGGCGGGGTTTCATCTGATGAATGACAAAGCCCGGGCCGCGGGCGATAAAGTTTTTGCCAACCCACGTAATGCGGCGGCAGGCAGCTTGCGGCAACTGGACCCGAAAGTCAGCGCGCAGCGGCCATTAATGTTCTATGCCTATGCGGTTGGTGCGGTGGACGATCCGGCCGCGCTGCTGGATAACCAGAGCCATTATCAGCGTTTAATGCAGTTAAAAGACTGGGGCTTGCCGGTGTGTCCGGAGATCCGCCTGGTTCGCGGTGCCGAAGCCGCACTGGCGTATTATGACGATATTTTACAGCGGCGGGATACACTGGCTTATGAAATAGACGGCGTGGTAATAAAACTGGCAGATCTGGCGCAGCAGCAGGCGCTGGGGTTTGTTGCCAGGGCGCCACGCTGGGCCATCGCATTTAAGTTTCCGGCGCAGGAAATGCTGACCACCTTGCTCGATGTCGAATTTCAGGTGGGCCGCACCGGTGCGATTACTCCGGTAGCGCGGCTTGAGCCTGTCGTGGTGGGCGGGGTAACGGTAAGTAATGCGACGTTGCATAATCAGGATGAGATAGAGCGGCTTAAAATTAAAATAGGTGACAGTGTCGTCGTACGCCGGGCCGGTGATGTTATTCCGCAAATTGTCTCAGTGCTGCCAGAGCAGCGCCCGGCAACCGCCACTGATATTGTGTTCCCACAACAATGCCCGGTATGTGGCTCGGCAGTAGAGCGGGTAACCGGCGAAGCGGTAGCACGCTGTAGTGGTGGCTTGTTTTGTGCGGCGCAGCTAAAGGAGTCAATAAAACACTTTGTTGCGCGCAAGGCTATCGATATCGACGGCCTGGGCGACAAGCTGGTAGAGCAGTTGGTTGATCAGCAGTTGGTAAAGACACCAGCCGATATTTATCAGCTGGATATGGCTGCATTGGTGGGCCTGGAGCGGATGGCTGAGAAGTCTGCTTTGAAGCTGCTAACTGCGATAGAACAGTCGAAAAACACCACCTTAGCCCGCTTTATCTATGCACTGGGCATTCGTGAAGTAGGCGAAGCAACGGCGCTGAATCTGGCTAATCATTTTGCAACGCTGGATAACTTACAACAGGCGTCGCTGGCGCAGCTGCTTGAGGTCACAGATGTGGGCGCTGTTGTCGCGCAGCATGTCACTGGCTTTTTTGCCGAACCACATAATCAGCAGGTTATTGCGGCATTGGTTGCTGCCGGTATCAGTTGGCCAGCGATTGAACCTCAGGCCGCAACCGAGCAGCCGTTAGCCGGCCAGACGCTGGTGCTTACCGGTACATTAATCAGCATGGGGCGTGATGACGCCAAAGCGCGCCTGCAGCGACTAGGTGCCAAAGTGTCAGGCTCGGTATCAGCGAAAACCCATGCCGTTATTGCCGGTGACAATGCTGGCTCCAAACTGGCCAAAGCGACCGAATTGAGTGTGCCGGTGTGGACCGAGCAGCAGATGTTGGATGTTTTTACCCAGTATGGAGTGATGTAAATGCCAGATTTTGTCTATCAGCTGTTGTTGGATTGGGGCAGTGTTTTTCGGCCCTATGTGCGAGATATCGCACTGGCACTGGTGGCAACCTGCCTGGTGGTGTTTGGCGATGATGTTAACCGTTTTGTGCGCCGCCAGACGGCCACGTTGCATTTTGTCTGGCGCACCGCGATTTTTATTGTGCTTTGTGCGTTTGGTTATGGTGCGCTGACAATTTTTCTTACGCCGTTCGTTGCTGGCCAGCTGGGGAAATTGGGTAATCTGTGGTTACCCTGGATTTGTCTGGGGATGTTTATTGCGCTGGGTATGCTGGCACAGCGAAAACGCCAGTTATGAAGCATACGCCACTGTGGCCGGTTCTAGACGATTACGGCCTGCACAAAGTACCACTGCGGTTTTATTGGCTGTTGCTACTGCTGTTGCGGCCATATATTTGCTGGGTACTGGTACTAACGCTGCCGCAGGCACAGCGCTCGATGCTGGCGCTGATTTATCCGCTGCAACGTGATTTTGTGCTGGCTTGTATAGTAGCCGCACCCTTGCTGCTGTTGCTGGCGGCGTTAAGTCAGCGCAAACCTAAAGGCCGGCAGGGTTGGCGGCATATATGGCGCTTTGGCCGCGGTATTATGCTGACGGTTGGGGTAATTGATTTTGGCCTAACCCTGTCTCATTTGCCGGCACAGGTGATGCTGGATGCACCGTGGCGCATCGTGGCACCGTTACTGCTACTGATTGGTTGCGTTTGGTTACTGCGGTCACGCACGCT
This sequence comes from Rheinheimera sp., assembly GCA_041618685.1. Lineage (GTDB taxonomy): Bacteria > Pseudomonadota > Gammaproteobacteria > Enterobacterales > Alteromonadaceae > Alishewanella. The sequence continues at coordinate 3,811 of JBFKFH010000053.1, read as the reverse complement.
TAAAGCTGTGTTTGCGGAGTGGCCGCAGCCAGCTGGCTAAGGTGTTTTTGCCGTAATTGCTGGTAGCGTTGTTGCTGTTCTTCAGATAGCTTGCTGTTGTCGATTAAGTGCTGACATTGCTGCAACAACTGCTGTTGTCGTGTTGGTGCACATAATGGCCGTGGTGATGTCAGCAGGGTTTGCCACAAATTCAAAGCAATACCGGCATTTTTGGGCATGACCTGCCAGGCCAGAGTAAAGGCGGCAAATGCTTCCTGCCAGTTGCCATGCTGATACAGATATACCGCACTATTGTTCAGTTCACGCGGGCCCTGCGCCATCGCCGCGCGCTCTTGTTGCTCCTGTGCCAGGTAAGCTGCAAATGCCGGCTCTGGCTGGCTCTTACGGCAATATTCAGCGATGCTGGAAAACAACGTTTTTGAAGCCTCGCTTAAACCTACTTCATGCAATGCTTTGGCTTTATCCAGTGCATCTTCCAGCGAGCTTATTTCGGTTTGGGTGCTAATTTCAGCCAGCAGCTGGCGGGCTTTATCTCTGTGGTCCTGCAAATACAGTAAGCGCGCCTGTATGACTTGCTGGGCGTCGCTGTCTGTTTGCCGGCTAAACTGGCGTTGAACGGTACTGAGCGACAGTGTCGCCTGGCGATTTAGCCGGCTTTGCTGTTCAGTATCTTCACTGCTTAAAGCGAAATCAATGCTGGCACGGGCCAGATTTAAATATAAGTCGGCTTGTTCGTGCCTCGAGTTGCGGGCAAATTTCACCATATCGCGCGCCGCGCGGTACTGAATTTCATAATCATGGTTTAATCTGGACAGGTGCAGCAGTTTTTGCTGCCGTAGCAAATTACGTGGTGCTATATTGGCGGCGGTCAGAATGTGGTGTTGTGCTTGCTGGTAGTGTTGCTGGCGAAACGCCAGTTCAGCTAAACAGTCCAGCGCAAACAAACGCGTTTCGCTTCGGGCCAGCATTAATTCCAGCTCGGCAAAAGCCTGTTGTTCATCGTTGTTATGCAATAAGCAATGTACTTTACCGATCCGCGCCCAGCTAAACGGCTGCAGCCGCAACATGGCGGTAAAAAACGTCAGCCCGTCAGTGTAAGCCTGCTGTTGCAGTAAGATGTCGCCTTTTAATTTTAATAGTAGTGGAAATAAGGCATGTAATTCTGCCTGCGCTAACTGTTGGTTCAACAGTTCAAGTGCCGAGGCATAGTGTTTTAATTCGAGCAACTCATATACTGGGCGCAATAACTGTTTTCGTTTTAACACCCGCTCGATACGTTGCTGCAATTTACCTATTACAAAAGGCTTGGCCAGGAACTCATCCGGCTGCAGCTCCAATACACTGTGCACCAGAGCCGGGTCAGTTTCAGCACTGATAAAAATTAAGCCGCAACTAAGCTTATGTAAGCCGGTGAGTTTTAACTCTTCAAACAACTGATAGCCGTCTTTGCCCTGTGGTAGGTTGTATGCGCAGATAATCAGATCATAGCTATGCTGCTTACATAGCGTCAGCGCGGTCTGGGCGCGATCAGCATAACTGATATTAAGGTAGCCTAGCCGATCCAGCGCATAGCGCAGATAGCTCTGGCTTAAACTTTGATCGTCAATAATGAGAATGCGTTCGTCGCGGTTAACAGCGGCTTCCATAGGCTAACAGCAGATCCGGCACAGTTAAGACAGGCCTTACTATAGCAAGATTACGCTAAAACGAAACAGGGATTTATCGGCAAGTAATGGTGGATTGTACTGGGTTCGAACCAGTGACCCCCGCCTTGTAAGGGCGGTGCTCTCCCAGCTGAGCTAACAATCCACGCCGTTTGATGGCGCTCATTATAGGGAGCATGATTTAGCTGTCAACATTATTTTGTTAATTCTGGTTCGCCTGCTGCAAAAGTAAACATAATGCCGCTGGTAACGGCAAAACAGTTTGCTCCTGCGTTGCTTAGCGGGTGCATCCGGCGTTAGGCATTGTTACAATAGCCGCCATTATTGCACTGTGATGGATAAACTATGTCTCTTGTTACTCGTTTTGCCCCCAGCCCAACAGGCTATTTGCATGTGGGTGGCGCCCGTACTGCATTATTCAGCTGGTTATATGCAAAGAAAAAAGGCGGTAAATTTATTCTGCGCATTGAAGATACCGATTTAGAACGTTCAACGCAGGAATCGGTCGATGCCATCTTAGAAGGAATGAGTTGGTTGGGGCTGGACCATGATGAAGGCCCGTACTATCAGACTAAGCGATTTGATTTATATAAAGAAGTTGTGGCGCAGCTGCTAGCCGAAGGCAAAGCCTATAAGTGCTTTTGTACTGCGCAAGAGGTTGATGCGATGCGCGAAGCGCAGATGGCCGCTGGTGAAAAACCGCGTTATAACGGTATGTGGCGTGACCGTACAGATCATCCAACCGATAAACCCTATGCAATCCGCTTTAAAAACCCGCAAACCGGTACTGTTGTGATTGATGATTTAATCAAAGGCCGGATTGAGATTGCCAACGCGGAACTGGACGATTTAATTATTGCCCGCAGTGATGGTACGCCAACGTATAACCTTACCGTGGTAGTGGATGACTGGAAAATGGGCATCACTCACGTAATTCGCGGTGATGACCATGTTAATAATACGCCTCGGCAAATGAATATACTGGCGGCATTGGGCGCTGATATTCCCAAATACGCCCATGTGCCGATGATTTTAGGTGATGACGGCAAGCGATTGTCGAAGCGACACGGTGCCGTAGGCGTGATGCAGTATCGGGACAATGGTTTCTTGCCAGAGGCGTTGCTGAACTATCTGGTGCGATTGGGCTGGTCACACGGCGATCAGGAAATTTTCAGTAAAGCAGAGTTAATTGAACTGTTTGATCTGGATAACTGTAATCGTGCCCCTTCAGCATTTAATACCGAAAAGCTGATTTGGTTAAATCAGCATTATATGAAAACGCTGCCAGCAGAGCAGGTAGCGAGTCAGCTGCAATGGCACATTGCCGATCAGAAGCTCGATATCAGCAATGGCCCGGCACTGACAGACCTGGTTGCGGCTCAGGCTGAACGGGTAAAAACGTTAAAAGAAATGGTTGAAGTCAGCCGGTATTTTTATGAGGACTTCAGCGAGTTTGATGCCGATGCTGCGAAAAAACATTTGCGCCCGGTCGCGTTAGAACCTTTACAGGCGGTAGCTACCAAGCTGGCGGCGCTGCAAGACTGGTCGCAAGCGAGTATTCACCAGGCCATCAATGATACAGCAGAGGCTCTGGGTGTGGGCATGGGAAAAATTGGCATGCCATTACGCGTAGCGGTGACCGGTGCGGGTAACTCGCCTGCATTGGATATTACGCTGGCGCTGATAGGCAAAGCACGTAGCCTGGCACGTTTGGAACGCGCCATTCAGTTTGTCCAACAGCGTGCAGCTGAATAAATAACATCCAGCGCAGGCCGTTAGTTTCGGCCAATGCACGAATAACTCAGTCCGGTGCTACTGGGCTGGGTTATTCCGCTTGCTACAATAAGGCGCTAAGCTCAGCAGTATGCTCGACCAACCGGCAGTCTAAAAGACTGCCGGACTGACTTCATTAATCGGAGTGACACAGCGACACAATGCATTTTTTCTTAACCGGTATCAGTTTGGTGCTGATGCTGAGCTTGTATGGCGTACAAGCAGCAGAACTAGACATGTTGCCAAATAGTGATGAACCGTTACAACCTATCGGTTTCTTTGGTACCGTTACCGGCGATGTTGAGCTGGGTTTTCTGTTCACCTCAGGCAACACCGATTCGTTTGCCATCCGACTCAACAGCGAGCTGGTACAT
>JBFKFH010000052.1:0-16168 GCA_041618685.1 Rheinheimera sp. | reverse complement strand
GCAGCAGCATGTTGGGCAACGGGGTTTAACGAACAGGCATTGAGCGGCGCAGACGCTTTAGCTATGTCAGGTTCTGTATCCGGCGCCTGCTGGCGCTCAGACTTTTTTGTCGCAGGCGCCGCTGTAACCTGCACCCCTCGACGCGCCATAATGCGTGCGGTAACCGGATCGATACCTCCAACGTTCTGAGCAGACTGCTCAGAAGGCTCGTTGGCCGGTATTGCTACCGTGTTCCCGGATTGCAGGCCTGACGCAGGGTTTTCAGTGACATCCGGCTCAGGCTGGCTGATTGTCGCAGCAGGTAATGCTGGCTCTCGCTGTTGAGCTGTAGCTGCCGGCTTTGGTGAAGCGATTGACGCCGGTGCGGCCGGCGTTGCTGTAACCGCTGTTTTAGTTGGTGCCACAGCTGATTGCTGTGTTTCAGGCACAAACGCCATAGCCCTTAGCAAAGCCATTTCAAGGCCCGTTAAGGGATCGGGGGCAAAAGGCAGCTCTTTTTTGCCGCTAATTAGCAGCTGATAATAAAGCTGTACCTGCGCCGGAGCCAGGGTGTCAGCCAGTTGCTGCACAAACGCCTGCTGTGGAGAGAACGCCGCAGCGCCGTAGCTAAACTGGCTTAAGGCAGTCAGATGCAGCAACGACAACATGTCATCTAACACCTGACTAAAATTGCTCTGTTGCTGTACTAAAGCGGCCAATTGCGTTTGAAGTTGCTTAGCGTCTTGCGCCAGTATGGCTTGTAGCAGCAATTGGGCCCAGCTCTGGTCTAAAAACCCCAACATAGCCCGCACGCTATCCAGCGTAATGTTGGCATTACTTTGCGCAATTGCCTGATCAGTCAGGCTTAATGAGTCACGTAAACTCCCTTTAGCCGCCCTTGCCAGTACGGTTAGCGCCGCAGTTTCAAACGGGATTTTTTCCTCACCCAACACATAAGCCAGATGTTGTTCAATTTGCACAGGGCTTAACGCCAGCAAATTAAACTGCAGACAGCGTGATAATACTGTCACCGGTAACTTTTGCGGATCGGTAGTCGCCAGCAAAAACTTGACATGCGGTGGCGGCTCCTCCAGCGTTTTCAACAACGCGTTGAAGCTATGCTTAGACAGCATGTGCACTTCATCGATTAGGTACACTTTGAAACGGCCACGACTGGGCGCGTACTGCACATTGTCGAGCAAGTCGCGGGTATCTTCTACCTTGGTACGGGAGGCCGCGTCAATTTCGAGTAAATCGACAAAGTTGCCGGCGTTAATTTCCTGACAAGCACTGCATTGACCGCATGGCGTGGCGGTTATACCCTGCTCGCAATTCAGGCTTTTGGCAAAAATACGCGCTATGGTGGTTTTACCGACACCGCGGGTGCCGGTAAACAAATAGGCATGGTGTAGCCGATTATTATTCAGCGCATTGCCCAGGGCGTTCTTTACATGATCCTGCCCGACTAAACTGGCAAAATGCTGTGGACGCCACTTGCGTGCTAATACCTGATAACTCATAACGGCTACTGTTGTCTTGGTTGTTGTGATCTAAGACAGACTAAACTTATTCGCCACTATACTCAACCAGACTGAGGATATTTAATCCAGCCTGCTCCAGCCGCTTCACACCGCCTAATTCAGGCAGTGCAATAACGAAAGCTGCATCGTCAACTATGCCACCTAACTGGCGTACCAATTTAGCCGTCGCATCGATGGTGCCGCCGGTGGCAAGCAGGTCGTCAACCAACAAGACTTTATCCCCCATGCTGATAGCATCAGCATGTAACTCTAAGGCATCTTCGCCATATTCCAGCTGATAACGCTGTGAAATACGCTGCCGCGGTAACTTACCGGGTTTGCGCACCGGCACAAAAGAGATACCCAACGCATAGGCCAGTGGCGCGCCGAAAATAAAACCACGAGACTCAGTACCGACTATTTTGTTGATACCTTTATCTGCATAAAAATGGCAGAACGCATCGATAACTTTTTTAAAACTTGGGCCGTCCTGCATTAAGCTGGTCACATCCCGGAATACAATGCCGGGCTTTGGGTAGTCAGCAACCGTTTTAATAACCTGTTTCAATTCAAACGCTAATGCTTGTTTGTCCATGTCAGAAAACCTTTTATTTAGCGCCCCTGCCGGGACAAAAAAGCCGCCCGTGGGCGGCCTTCACTATTTGTCAGTGCATTATGCCAGAATTTGAAACCAGCGCACTATCGGTGCCAAACACAGTAAAGTCACAAACACAGCAACCAATGCAATAAATTGCCACAGGTTAAACGAGTCTTTGAAATTTTCGTCTGCCATTGCACTACTCTTCTGTTATCAGCGGAAATAAGGGCGCTTATGGTAATGAATTTTCCTCGGCTTGAAAAGACACCAGCACACCTTTTGCCGCAAAGTCCTGTAATAAAGTTGTCGCGCCCTGCATCAGTTGCCCGGCATCGAACTGCGGTAACAACGGCAGTAGCTGCTGTACCAGCTCGGTAATTGTTGCGCCCGGCGTCTGTTGTAATGTTTGTAATAACGCCGCGGTCAGCTGGTTAATTAGGACAAATTTCACCTCATCCTCACTGTTGCGATACAACAGATAACATTGTACCTCACCTGCCGCCGCCGGTTGGTACTGCAGGCTGATCTGATGCACTGGGAACGGATAAGCCAGCACCATCGCCAGTTCAGTCAGGCAGAGTTTAGCGGTACTTACCTCAGATGGTACCAGCACAACCTGTGGCCGGCTAAGCTGTTTGGTTGCCAGATAAAGCTCGGCCCATTCATAATGCGCTAAGTCTAGCTGAAATACCGGATCGGTTGCCGCGGGCTGGTAATCCTGCTGCAGAAAATGCAGAAAATGCTCCGCAATGTGTAAAAAGTACGGGCTGGTACATTGATATTGCACAAAAAATTGACGCACCAAAGCCTGCCAATTGCTGTGGCTGTAAAGCGACGCCAATACTGGGAAAGCGCTGCTGACAAAACCCTGTACATTGTTAAAAAATAATTCACGGTATATCGCCATTCGTCGGTCTTCAATACCGTCAGGTGCGGCATTATTGGCCGGATCCTTGATATGCGCGATAAAGGCTTGTTGGGTTTGTTGAAAGTGCATGGGCTACGCTCTCAATGCCTGACTGCCGGCAGACACCTGCTGCAATGCTTTGATTTGCTGCAGCTCTTCACACAGCACATTCAGCTTCGGAATATTAAAGTCCCGCTCCAGCAAGGTCGGTTTAACGCCGTGCTGCTGATACGCCAGTTGTAGCAGCTGCCACACGGGGTCGATCACAGCGGCGCCATGCGTATCAATCAGCAGATCATCGGCTTCATTAAAATGGCCAGCAATATGATAATAGGCGATCCGCTGCGCTGGCATGGCGCGGATAAATTCAGCTGCGCTATAACCATGATTCACCGAGTTAACGTAGACATTGTTTACGTCCAGTAATAATTGACAATCCGCTTCCTGTAATACCGCCAGGGTAAAATCCTGCTCGGACATTTGTTGGCCGGGAGCGGCATAGTAAGACACATTTTCCAGGATTAACGGCTGCTCCAGAATATCCTGCACCTGACGGATCCGCCTGGCGACGTAACTGACCGCCTCACTGGTAAAAGGTATTGGCATCAAATCGTACAAGTGTCCAGCGCCAGAGCAGTAACTAAGATGTTCGCTATACAGGCTGATATTATGCTGGCGTAAAAACTGCTTTACCTGCTTGATAAACACAATATCCAGCGGTGCCGGACTGCCAATAGACAATGATAAACCATGGCAAATAAAGCTGTGCTGCTCAGCAAGTTGTTGAAACTGTTTTTGTAGCTTACCGCCAAACGGTATCCAGTTCTCAGGGGCTACTTCAAAGAAGTCAATGTCCGCAGGCGCGCCTGCGATGACGGCATCCAGCATTTCACGCCGCAGCCCCAAACCAGAGCCGGAAATAATCTGCGCGGTTGACCTTGCCATCTGATAAGTTCCTCTTAGGTAAAAGGCCTGCAATCGCAGGCCTTAACAATGCACCGGATTAAACGTTACCGCCGCATTTCGCTTCGCCACATTTACCTTCTTTGGCTTTGTCTTTCATGTGCTCGGCTTTTTCTTTCATTTTGTCTTCGCCGCACTTACCTTCGCCACATTTACCTTCTTTGGCTTTATCTTTCATGTGCTCGGCTTTTTCTTTCATTTTGCCTTCGCCGCATTTACCTTCGCCACACTTGCCATCTTTCATTTTGCCGGCCTGGTCTTTGGCTTTCATTTTATCTTCGCCGCATTTACCTTCACCGCATTTACCTTCACCAGCGGTCATTTCGTAGCCTGATGCTAAATCCTGCGCAGTAAACGGATTCGCATTTGCCGTTGACGCGACAGACGCCAGCGAACCTAATACCAGGGCACCTACTGCCATAGCGACGTTAGAATGTTTAATTGTTTTCATGTTTGCACCTGTTGTGTTTGTGATTAACAGACTAAAAGACCTGCTGAGGTTGGAATATATTTCAGCACATTTACACAAAATCGCGTAATGCTGTTACGTTAGGCAATATATGGCTGCCACGCAATAAAAAAAGCCAGCGGTTAAACTGGCTTTTTTATCAGTTTGTAAACTTAGAACTTATACGTCGCCTGAATATAACCAAAGCGCCCGATGTTGTCATAGATTGCCGAGCCTGCGCCGTTACCCTGTGATGTACCTGGTAATTTACGGTTGAACAGGTTATCGATACCAATTTTCACACCGATACCATTGGCAAAACTATACCCTACGTCTGCATCGGTAATAAAATATGAACCGTAGCTCATTTCATTACTCGGGTTAGGGTTAGCGGCCAGCTGTGTTGGGTTATAAAGTTCGACACCGTTAATGAAACGCGTGTTCCAGCCTAAGTTCCATGCACCATATGTATAGTCGATAGACAGGCTACCCTGCCAGGTTTCATCGCCAAGAACACCTTCGTAATCGGTGTAATTGTCTGGTTCAGCCGAAAATGGGTAATCTTTCGCTTCAATCAGGTAAGTACCGATAAAACTGGTGTTGAACCGGCCGCCAAAAGCATCAAAATCATAGCCAAACTCAAAATCTACGCCTGAATTGGTGCTGCGGGCGATATTCAGTGCAAAACCTTTTAACAAAGTAATTTGTGATGTTGCCGGATCACGGGTAATCAGACCACAAAACTGATTATTGATCCCCGTTGCCGAATCTAAGCAGCGATCAATAATCGTCTGAAAACCTATCGAACTTATCGTATCGTCGATATCTATTTTCCAGTAATCTGCGGTAAAGCTAAAGCCTTCTAACCATTCTGGCTGGTATACAATACCCGCGGTTATAGATTTAGATTCCTCTGGCTGCAGATCTGGGTTACCGCCGACTAAGGTTTCCAGTGTTGCATTGTCATAGTTAGAATTGAAGTCGGCAGGTACACCTAATGCCGCACAGTTTGCTGCACGCACAGCCCGACCTTCTGCACTTAACTGATCAAGCTCAGACACCTTACAGCGGTCCCGAACCCGGGCAAATGACTGACTTTGACCTGAGAATAACTCATCAATATTCGGTGCACGAATGGCTTCTGAAACAGTGAAGCGCGCCCGCAGTTCAGCATTAATTGTCCAATCCAGGCCCAATTTCCAGCTTGTCGCATCACCGATGGTTGAGTAGTCCGCATACCGAACTGCCGTATCCAGCACTAATGTGTCGACCAGCATCACATCGGCCAGTAACGGCACCGACAGTTCAAAGAATGCTTCGGATACATTATAGCTGCCGTCAGTTTCACCCAGTGCGTTAAAGAATGTTGCACCGGTTTTGGCAAAAGGATCTTCGACTGTAACACTGGACTCGTCCCGATATTCGACGCCGCCAGCGAATCCAACCATGCCGGCAGGTAGCTCATAAAGGGCCGAGTTGCTGAACGTCGCATTGAATACAGTTTGCTTAATCTCTGAAGTACCAACGGAAGTCGTTGTTACATAATCGATCGCTTGCTGGCTGATTAGGCCATCGCCCATGATGTTGGCAGGCACACAACCATCAGCCCGTGCTGCCGCACTGCGACATACGATATTACCGGCATCGTCAAACACAGCGTCAATTGCAGCGGCATAGTTTGCCATAATGACATTTGCTGCATTTACCCGCTCGATTTCAGACTTACCGTGGACCAATGACAAATCCATGTTCCAGTCTTGTGAAATAGCTCCGGAAACACCAACGACAAATCGCGTTGTTTCACGAGTGTTTTCTTCCAGGCGACGGCCGATATCATTGTACATTTTGTTAATAAATACACGGTCATCACCGCGTTGGTCCATCAAGTCTGCTAACGCGTCATCTAAGAATGCGTTATCGCGTTTAATCAGGTTGGCGCCACTCCAATAACGGAAAAACGGTTGGCCAATATTCTCGCCTTCCGTTTTAGAATACTTCGCTTCAAAGTAAGCGTTTAGCTCATCGGTTACATCGTAATTGGTCTTAAAGTTGTAGTTGACGCGCGCGAACTTTGGCTGGATTTCGGTGTACTGGCGCAAATTCAAATAATCACATGCGACGCCGGCACAGGTTCCGGCATTGAAGTCGGTAATAGTGCCAGTGCGAACCGGTACCAAATTCCCATTGCCATCAAAGGTTCCCAGTATGTCATAAGACCCGTCTGCGGCCCCTACTGTACCCGCATTTGATAGTTCAAAATAGCCGGCATTTGGCAAGGTGATACGATCTGGATAAGCGCGATCATTAGCAAATTCATCAGGGCGTGCTCCGTGCACTAACGCATACGGGAAGGAAGAATAAGACGTTGCTGTCCACGGATTATCCAGCGCATTCAGCGAGTTCTGAGCATTATATTCCGCTGAAAACGCGGCATTGCCCCGCCCCTGCGCAAAATCCTGGCCAAAAGATAAGGTATATTTTTCGTTTTTGTAACCGCTGTTATCAGCAAAACCCCGGATCGCACTGACGTTTAAGCCGGTAATATCTTTTTTCAGAATAAAGTTAACAACACCGGTCACAGCGTCCGCGCCGTATACTGCAGAAGCGCCGCCAGTGATAATCTCAACACGCTCAATCCAGGCACTTGGAATGGTGTTGGTATCAACAGAGGAAGTACCTGGCGAACTTGCCACATGGCGTTTGCCATCTACTAATACCAGAGTACGGTCAGTTCCCATACCACGTAAATCTAACAAGCTAATGCCAGCGGTACCAATGAAGCGGCCGGAGTTTGCCAGTGAATATGTAGTAGCCAGTGCCGGTAACTTATTTAATACCTCACCGATATTCATCGCGCCGGTGTTCACCAATTCTTCACCACTGATCACAGTGACCGGTGAAGGTGCTATCGCGCCCTGACGTAAAATACGTGACCCTGTAACTTCAATGCGTTCGACCGCATCAACAGCCTTAGCCTGTTCCTGTGCTGTCACACCGCTGGCAGCCAGCATTCCTGCGGACAATGCTCCATATGCGGTAGCAAGCCGGATAGCCCGTGTTACCTTATTCGTTTCTTGCATCCTGAATTCCCGTCATTATTAATTGTTTTACTTTTCTGCCACCGGCAGTGGTATGTGCCGGCGCCAGCAAGATAAAGCTATACCACAGAGCTCGAGTCAACATTTATGAGACAAGTGGTTAAATAACGTAGACAGAATAATTACATTTTTATCTATTTAGGAAACTAGGGTACCTATTATCACCCCTACAAAGCACGTCAACACGTTACTTGTGCGCCTGCAGCACCCAACACAATTTCCCCTCGGTAGTATCTAAGGTAGAGACTGATACATCATGCCATTTTAGCGCGCATAGTTGTTGTATCTTGCTTGCGTCATCGCTATCCCAGGCGGCGTTAACCTGATCTAATAATCGTTGATTGAAACTCAGCATATTAGCGCGCAGCTGCGCAATAGCATCCGAAGTCAAACTGCGCCAATTTGCAATAACCGGTACAATATCGGCGGCCAACAAGTTAAACCATTCTTTTTGTTCAGCCTGTAGGCTATCCTGCTGCTGCTTAAAACTATATAAAAGCGCACTGCTGTGTTGCTTTAACGACGCTTGTTGGTCTGCAGACAAAATGGTTTCCCGCTGCAGTTCCTGACACAAACGGGCGAACGGCAACGCTTCGCTGAATAACCCTTGCTCGGCAATAAAACACTGTATCGCAACCAGACCTGCCTGGCAGTCACGCGTAATAAAGGAGTCGCGGTGGTGAACTAGTGCCGTGAATTTTCCACCTGGTTTTACTACCCGATGCAGTTGCTCCAGCGTAGGTTCTGCCGCGGCATATTCAAAGCCAAACTGGCTAATGACAATATCAAATGTTTGATCTGCAAAGGTAAGTTGCTCTGAGGCCATATTGCCGTAAAACTGTATTTTCTGCAGTAGCGGATATACCGCGTCCCGCGCATCGAATAGCGCCAATGGCGCGATATTCGCCCGGTCAGAAGCACTTAGCTGTAAATCGTCACGTAACTGCAATGCCAACACCGCTAAACCGCCGTTGCCGGTTGCTAAATCTAACACCGCTGCAGTGTCAGGCAAACTGCGAATAATATCCTGCCAGAACTGCGCAATATCACCGGTATAGCCCTGCGCCTGCTCACCTTCTGCAAAACTGTTCAGTGCTTTGGTTTTTTGCCAGTATGAATCCCAATGTTGCACTAAATACCTCTATTTGCTGTTTTTTAAATAGAAAAAAGGCGGGGAAACCCCGCCTTTTACTGTTTTAAAACAATCTTAGAAAGATTGAGATAAACGTACGTACATTACACGGCCGTATGCATCATACAGGTCGAAGTTGTAATCGCGTGAGAAGTTTGGATCTGTACCCAGTTGTGGATACTTCTCAAACACGTTGTTCGCACCAATTGACACTTTAGTGTTAGTTGGGAACGTGTAGCTTACCTGGATATCATGAGTAACCCATGAACCGAAGTGGCCAGAGCGCACGCCATTCGTTACGTCAGCATACTGAGAACCGATGAAGTTCAGGTTGTATGCGATATCGAAGTTGTCGTAAACGTAAGTGTTAGTGAACACAGCACGTTGACGCGGTTCGCCTGGGTCTTTAACAGAGTTACGACCGCCATCTACTTCGCTGCTTAAACGGTGGCTTAACTGTAACACCTGGTTCAGACGACCAAAGCTGCCGAAGTCAAACTTGGTGTTGATGTTGAAATCAAGACCAGAGATTGCCCAGTTACCGTCGTTACCGTAACCCTGAGTGGCCAGTTCAATACCGCCCTGGTTGTTACGTGCAACACCCAGACCAGCTGGAATCGGGTCACCTGAGGCCTGACGGGCCAACAGAGTACCAACACCGAAGAAACGGATCAGGTTGTCGATTTCGATATCGTAGTAGTCAGCAGAGAAGTTTAACCAATCTGTTGGCTGATACGCTAAACCTAAAGACAGCTGCTTAGATGACTCTGAACCCAGTTCTGAGTTAGCCAGAGTAATCGCACTGATCTGTACAGTACAGTTTGCAGGCTGACCTAAAGTTTGACAAGTCGGGCCATCTTGTACTGACGGGTTACCTGGTTGTGGCTTCTGTGTCAGGATATCCAGTGTTGGTGCACGGAAACCTTCACCGTAAGAAGCACGTAATACCAGACCATCCATTACGTCATAACGTAATGCAACTTTTGGCGAGAAATCATTGCCGTAGTCAGAATATTTATCGTAACGGCCAGCAAATGTCAGCTCTACGCCATCAACAACTGGAACCAATGCTTCAACGTAAGCACTCTTCAGGTCACGTGAACCACCAGCACTGTTACCAGCTGAACCACCTACAACACCCGCTTCTGACAGTGAATCGTAAGTATCTGCATAAGACTCTTTACGGTACTCAGCACCAACTACTGCCTGAATAGTACCAGCATCTAATTCAACAACATCAAATGCTGCTGAAGCGAATGCTTCTTCCTGGTCAAAAATACCGATACGGGCAGTTGTTACTTTCAGACTGTTTAACAGTGACTGATAAGAGCTCTTCTGCGCGTCAGTAGTGAAACGTGTACCGAACGGGTCACCAACTAAGTAACGGCCATCGTTAATTGCATTGATAGCTGCAGAACCTAACAGGTAGTTACGGCCGATTTCATAAGTTTTGGTTTTGTTCTTACGAACACCCATGTCTACTGAAACATCGCCAATCATACCTTCAGCGCCGATCAGGAAGTCAGTTGACCAGTTATCTACCTGGCTGTCACGCGTTCCTAATGCAGCAAAACGGTGACGGAACTCAACGATACGGTTGTTCTGGTGATCCGGGTTAGTCGCATCATGGTACGGGCTAAGCGGGTTAGTCGGGTTGCTTGGGCTGTTAGCAGCCATAAATGGCGTGCTGTCGTTCAGCGGAGGCGCGTAACGACCGAAAGACTTAGTTTTTGAAACTAAAGTATGAGAGAAAACTTTCCAATCATCGTTAATTTCGTATTCTGCTTTCAGGAAACCAGCACTGTTACCGGTAGACGCTTCATTCGCATTGCTCGCGTTGAAGTTATACGCACAGATAGCGCCAGTGCGGAAGAAGTTTTCCAAGCCATTACACTCTGAATCACTAACGATAGAGCGGAATGCACGGTTAGCGTTCGGCGTAGAAGTGGTATCACGATAGTTAACACCGAAAGACGATGCACCTGGCTGTACCCACGGGAAATAGCGGTGGAAAATGATGTCACGGTTGTTCCAAGACACACCACCAACTAAGCTGGCGTTGTCTGAGCTTGAACCAAATACAACAGAACCTTCTTCACGATCACCACCTTCGGTAGGGATACTGATTTCTGAAGCACCTAAACGCAGTTCAACACCGTTGAAGTCTTTACGGGTGATAATGTTGATTACACCTGCAATAGCATCTGAACCGTATACTGCTGATGCACCATCAGACAGAATTTCAATACGCTCAACGGCAGCCATAGGAATTGAGTTCAAATCCTGTGAGTTACCAGTTGATGGTGATTTCGGTAAACGACGACCGTCAACCAAAATCAGTGAACGCTCTGAACCTAAACCACGCAGGTTAACCTGAGAAACACCCTGTGCTGAACTACCAGACTGAGGACGGAAAGAACCTGAGGTGTTAAAAGACGTATTACGGATTAAATCTGAAACAGACGTCTGACCAGAAAAATCAATTGCTGCCCGGTCAATTACTGTTACAGGTACTGCACCTTCAAGGTCAGTACGTTTAATACGAGAACCCGTTACTTCAATGCGTTCAACCTTTGCAACTTCTTCTTCAGCAGCGTTTACTGAAGCAGTGAATGCTGTTGCTGAGGCTGCGCCAAAAGCAAGAGCTAAGCGCACGGCTTTGCTTAATTTATTATTCGTATACATGTATTTCTCCCTGGACCACTATCTAGTGATTCTATTTTTAACAGTTACCAACCTTTTGACGGCGTCTGGCACTCCGTTTATCTCGGATTTCCTCCGATTTGTCGCCCAGTGATAATAAACGTAATTTTTCAGCAGGGTCAACAGCTTTTACGGAACAATTTGTAATTTGCGTGGTCTACGCCTGTCGCCAGACACCTTGCTCAGGCATCCAAATGCGCTAAAAGGTTAACTTAACTAGATTAAACTCAATTTAAAATTAGTTTTGTCAGTCACTTAGCACTGCCACAATAGCACGTTCCACCTAACTATACTCACAGTCGGCCAACAAAACCCAAGTTAAACGTAAACATTTAATTACAGCACTATCAAATACTACAATTGTTAAATTACTTTCAGTCGGAACTAAATTCACCCAGTGCGCAGCTACGTTTTTACTTTTGCTTGACTGCATGTTTGTGTATACAATAAAACAACTGTATAAAAATACACATCCATAATGCTAACCGACCAGCTGAAAAGTCAGATACGCGCTATCCATGGCCGCATTAAGACGACGTTACCTAATTATCAACCCAGAGCCGGGCAGAATCAGTTGGTTGCCGAAATCGCCAGAATTATCGCTGGCACCTATCACCGGCAAGAACGTATCGGGTTAATAGAGGCCGGTACAGGTACCGGCAAATCACTCGCTTATATGTTAGCGGTGATACCTTATGCGTTAGCGCAGAAGAAAAAGGTGGTGATAGCCACTGCAACTGTAGCCTTGCAGGAACAGCTGGTTAATAAAGATCTGCCCTTTTTCCAAAAGCACAGTAAGTTGATGTTTGAATATAGTCTGGTGAAAGGTCGGCAGCGCTACGCCTGTATCGAACGATTGCAACAACAGCAGAAACATCCGGAGCTATTCGCCACAGCACAGGATGTCGCTTTTGATTGGAGCGCACTACTGGAAAAATGGCAGCAGCGGCACTGGCTGGGTGACAGAGATACATTGCCTGCTCCGTTGGCCGAGCAGATGTGGCAACGCATTGTTGCTGAACCAATGCATTGCCATAAAGCTGACCGGCGTCATATAAATTGTCCCTTTCATTTAGCGCGGGCAGAAATTAATACTGCCGATGTTCTAGTGGTGAATCACGCCCTGTTACTCGCTGATCTTGCCAGTGGCAACAGCATACTGCCACCGGTAGAAGAGACGCTTTATATCATTGATGAAGCTCATCATTTGCCAGAAATAGCCCGTGATTATTTTGCTGCCCAGGCGCAGCTGAGCCATAACAAGCCGTGGTTGGATAAGGCCGCAAAAACGGTTCAGCAGCTGATCAGTTTGTTACCGGCAACCCTGATGAAAGAGTTGCTGCGGTTTGAAGATAGTTGCAATGAACTAGCCGGCCTGTTGGCACCGGTCGAGCGCTGCGTCGGCGAGTTTTCCACTCGCTGGTTTGGCGAAAAAACCGAATATCGCTTTGCGGATGCAGCCTTACCAAAGGTAATTCAAACTCAAGCCGAGCAACTGGCTCAAGTCAGCCAGAAAGCCTTGAGCCAACTGGAACGAATTCAGCAGCAGCTTCAGGAGAATATCTTTGAGCAGCAACTGCCGCTAAAACACAGTTTGACGCTACTGCAGGAGATTAGCTATCTGCACCAAAAGCTAACGCAACAGCAAGAACTCTGGCAGCTGTATGCGATAGAACAAACAAAAAATGTGCATCAGGCTCGCTGGGTTGAACTGCAAGGCCATAGTCAACACGTAATCGCTCACGCCTGCCCGCTAGGGGTTGCGAATAAGTTGGAACAACTGCTTTTTAGTGATGCTTTTGCTGTCATCCTCTGCTCGGCAACTTTAACGGCGTTGAATTCATTTCAATACATTAAATATGATCTTGGCTTAAGTCAGTTTGACGGTGTTCAAACCTTACAGGTGGATTCGCCTTTTGCCTACGCTGAAAAAGGCCAGATTATTATTCCAAAAATGAAGACGGAACCTACAGATGCGGCCTTTACCGATGAGCTCGTTGCAGTGTTACCCGCATATTTGCCCGCCGCTCAGGCCAGTTTGGTCCTGTTTGCTTCGTACTGGCAAATGCAACAGGTAGCTGAAGCCCTGCGTAAGCAGGGGTTTTCGTTGTTGGTACAAGGTGAAGCATCGCGCCAGGCGTTGCTGCAGTTGCACGCTGATAACTGCAAGCACAACCAACGCAGCATTCTGTTTGGCACCCAGAGTTTTTCAGAGGGACTGGACTTGCCAGGCAATTTACTGACAAATTTGGTAATTACCAAGTTACCGTTCGCGGTGCCAACATCACCTTTAGAAGAGGCGCTGGCGGAAGCCATCAGTAGAAAAGGTGGCAATGCATTTGTACAGCTGACCATTCCTGCAACAGCGAGGAAACTGGTACAAGCCTGTGGTAGACTGCTGCGTCAGGAACTGGATGAGGGCAGAATTATTATTCTGGACCGTCGGTTGGTGACAAAATCATACGGTAGTGCCATGCTCAACGCCCTGCCGCCCTTTCGCCGCCAAGTTGAGTATTAGCAGGAAAATACCTTGTTTGCTGAATTAGCTTTTGAACCTTCAGTGTTGCTGATCCTATGCGCGGTGGCATTTGTCGCCGGTTTTATTGATGCTGTTGCCGGCGGTGGTGGTCTATTGACAGTACCCGCTCTGCTGACAGCCGGCCTTCCACCACATGTCGTGTTAGGCACCAATAAACTGGCAGCAACGTTTGGCTCTTTTACGGCTTCACTGACCTATTATCGTAAACAGCTATTCAATCCGGCTTACTGGCACCGCAGCATATTATTTACTGCTATAGGCGCTGTGCTCGGCACCTTTGTCGTGGATATGATAAGCAAACAAGCACTGGAAAAAATATTGCCGCTACTGATTTTACTCGCAGCCATTTATACCCTGTTTAACCGTATGCAGCCTGATGACAAACTTCAGCTACCAGCCAAAAACGCCAAATTATACTGGCAGCAACGCGCACAGGGCCTTACTTTAGGTTTTTATGATGGCATTGCTGGCCCAGGTGCAGGTGCATTCTGGATGGTGTCAACCATGGCACTCTATAGGATAAACCTGCTGCTCACCTGTGGGGTGGCCCGTACCATGAACTTTATCAGCAACGGGTTCTCGCTGGTCGCCTTTATTGCATTAGGCCATGTCAACTTCACCCTGGGCATTGCGATGGGCCTGTGCCTGATGGCTGGTGCCTGGCTTGGCGCACATTCAGCGATAAAATTTGGTAGCCGCTTTATCCGGCCGATGTTTATTTGTGTCGTGATAGCCATTGCTTTACGCCTGGCCTGGCAAGCCTGGAGTAATTAATGGATTTACTCGGAACGCTGGCGCACCAACTGCAACAATTGCTGCAAAAAGCCGAACAGATTGATCTGCAACAGGGCCGCGGCAAGCCCCAGAACTGGTTTGATAGCAGTAATTTCAGCTGCCGCTCACCCCAGCTGGCTGATTATGTGTTAGAAGCCCAACGCAACCTGCAGCATCTGAAAACCAGTGGTCTTTCTGCAGCAGCAAGACAGCGTCTGGTGCAGCGTTTAAGTGAACAAACTACCGCCCTGACACAGGCGTTTCGTAATGTTGATGTACGGCGTAAACCTGCCGCTCGCAGCAACAAAGCCAAAGCGGTAGTACAACAGATTAGTGCCAGCAGCCAGCATTTGTATCAACAACTTAGTGATACGCAGGAGTTTGAACGCCGGCTACTGGATATGATTACGCTCGCAGGCCGTGACAACTCGGCAGAGGCGGTACAGCGCAGCCTGGCTTTACATGCCAGGCTTGGGCGCTGCCGCAAAGCTTTATCTGATATTGAACGGCAAATTCAGGATCTGGAACAGCGCAACTAATGCTCAGCCCGTTGCCCGCCATGCTTTATCACCCTTGCTACAGTGAACTGCAGCTGCCCGCTTCACATCGGTATCCGATTGCCAAATACCGCACCTTGTACCAACGGCTGTGTGCGCTAGGCGTTGAACCTGCTGCCTTTACCCAATCTACACCGGTCAGTATCGCGTCGCTGGCTGAGGTGCATTGTCCGGCTTACATTCACAGTTTGGCTAGCGGCAGTATTGATGCCAAAGCTATGCGGCGGATTGGTTTTCCCTGGTCAGAGCAATTGTTTCAACGCTCGTTATATTCACTCGGTGGTACTTTGCAAACTGCTCAGGCAGCACTACACCATGGCATCGCCCTGCACCTAAGCGGTGGCTATCATCATGCGTTCTATGCTGAAGGGTCAGGTTTTTGCTTATTCAATGACCTGGTACTGGCCGCTAAAACGCTGCTACAGCAAGGGGTAGACAAAATCTTGCTGGTAGATTTAGATGTACATCAGGGAGATGGCAGTGCGTTAATGCTGGCCAATGAACCACGGATTATCAGTTGCTCTGTACACTGCGAAAAAAACTTTCCTTATCGCAAACAAACCTCCGACTGGGATATTGGTCTGGCCAAAGCATGTTCAGATCAGCAGTACCTTGCAACCGTGCGGGAGAGCTTAGATTCGCTGCTGAACTGGCATCAACCCGATCTGGTCATTTATGATGCTGGCGTAGATATTCACCAACATGATGAGTTGGGGTTATTGGATATTTCCACCCCCGCATTGTATCAGCGTGATCTATTGGTGCTGCAAAGCTGTGTTGAAAGATCTATACCGGTGGCGGCTGTTATTGGCGGCGGCTACCAGCGCAATGTTGATGCGCTGGTGCAACTGCATCTGCAGCTGTTTAAAGCTGCTTTCAGTTTATGTGGCTCAAACTTCGCCGGCAAAATAGAAACCTAGCCGCCGTTTAATCTGGGCCGGCAACACAGG